>NZ_JBEYUS010000005.1:0-182327 GCF_040643635.1 Saccharopolyspora sp. NPDC047091 | reverse complement strand
GGCGGCTGCGCCGCCGCGTTGGCGATGTCGGTGCCTTCCATGAACACCGGCTCCAGCACGTACTTCTGCGCCGTAGTCGTCGCGTTCCGGCTCCTCGAAGTGCACCGCGCGCCGCGCGAGCGCCCGCAGCCGCGCGCGCATCTCCGCCGCGGGCAGCCGGTGGTACGGGCCGTGCCCGGGCAGCACCCACTCGAAGGTCAGCTCCTCGGCGCCCTTCGCCACCGACCGCGCCCACGTCCGCACCGAGTCGTAGACGACCGTGTCGGCGAGGTCGATCCGCCGGTAGGACTCCGACCAGAACAGCGCGTCCCCGGCGAAGCAGCACCGCTCGTCCGCGATGAACAGCGTCGTCCCCGGCTGTGGCCGGGGAACGGGTGCGCGACCACGCCGGGTCCGATCTCCACCGGGTCCGAGCCGCGGATCACGCGGTCGGCGTCCGGCCGCGACGCCAGGTCGCCTTCGTGGATCCACAGCGTCGAGCGCGTCCGCCCACTGCCGCCCGTGCGCGACGTGGTCCACGTGGGTCAGCAGCACGTCGGTGATCGTCCCGACGGCCTGCTGGAAGCGGTTCGGCAGCACCGGCCGGAACTTCGGGGTGTCGATCATCATCGCGGTGCCGTCCGGGCGACGGCACAGGTACGACATCGCGCCGAACGTCCGCAGCGAGGTGTGCCCGCACAGCAGCACGGTCCCGTCCTCGTCCAGCGGCTGCGGGTACGGGTCGCCGTCCACCGCCCACTCGTCACCGGGCGGGTGCACCGACCGGGTCGGGCAGGCGTGCGCGGCTCGGTAGAGGTTGCGGACCTCCTCGTCGGTCTCGGGCTGGCGCAGGATCACCGACTTCCCGCCGTAGGGGCCGTGATCGCGGTCGAAGCCGATCATCCCGGGGGCGTGCTGGCGGGCCAGGTTGCAGTTGATGCAGCGGTCATCGACCGACCAGTCGTCGGCCGGGAACCTCTGGTGGAATGCGCGTTCGGGCACGGGTCGCCTCTCGTTTCGCAGTGGGTGCGCGGAACCGGTGCGGCGGTGCCGCACCGCTCGGGACCGAGCACCGGGGGCGGTCCGCGCCGAGGCGGTCCGGGCGGAACCGGCGGGAGCCGACCCGGCCGGAACGGAGTCGGCCGGAACGGGGCCGACCGGAGCAGAGGTGGCGGACGCACCGCGGGAAACGGCGACGGGGCAACGGGATTCCGCTCTCACCGGGTGCCGCATCCGGGACGCGCTGCGCCTGCTCCGTCTGCGGTCACTGCGTACAGGGACTGCACGGGACGCGACGGAAGGCGTGGCGACGGACGGCATCTCCGGCCGCGAACCTAGCACGGTGCGAGCCCTGCGGCGGCGCATGAAGTCGATCACAGCGCGCGCCCGGAACGGCGTCGCCGCGCGATGTCAAGGGGACGCCACCTGCTGGGAATGCGCTGGGCTCCGCGGCGGTTGAGCTCTCTTGGCCGGGAGCCCCGGATCATCCAGCGGAAGCGAGGCAGTGGTGTCAGGTGAGTCGTCGAACCAGCCGTCGGGCGGTGCCGGGCCCGGCACCGAGGCGCGGTTGCCCCGCGAGATCTGGATCCTGGTCGGCGGCAGCTTCATCGTCGCGATCGGCATGGGCATCGTGTCCCCCGCGCTGCCCGCCTTCGCGACCTCGTTCGACGTGGGCGTGACGGCGGCGTCGTTCATCGTGAGCGCGTTCGCGTTCATGCGGCTGGCCTTCGCGCCGGTCAGCGGGCGGCTGGTGGCCTGGTTCGGCGAGCGGCCGATCTACGTGTGGGGCATCAGCATCGTCGGCGTCAGCAGCGCGGCCTGCGCGTTCGCCGATTCCTACTGGCAGCTGCTGGTGTTCCGCGCGCTCGGTGGCATCGGCTCCACCATGTTCACGGTGTCGGTGGTGGCGCTGCTGGTGCGGCTCGCGCCGCCGCTGCAGCGGGGGCGCGCGTCCGGGTTGTGGGCGACGAGCTTCCTGCTGGGCAACATCTCCGGGCCGATCATCGGCAGCGTCATGGTGGGGTTCTCGCTGCGGATGCCGTTCCTGACCTACGGGGCGGCGCTGTTCCTCGCCGCGTTCGTCGGCTGGCTGCTGCTCCGGAAGTCGACGCTGGCGGCGCCGGTGAAGGACGACGTCCCGGCGATGACGGTCCGCGAGGCGCTGCGCTCGCGCACCTACCGGGCGGCGATGCTGTCGAACTTCAGCATGGGCTGGGCGGTGTACGGGGTGCGGATCGCGCTGATCCCGCTGTTCGTGGTGGAGGCGCTGCGGTCCACGCAGGCGATGGGCGGGGTGGCGCTGTCGGTGTTCGCCGTCGGCAACGCCGCCGTGATCATGGTGTCCGGGCGGTTGTCCGACCGGCACGGGCGGAAACCGCTGGTGCTGATCGGCCTCGCCGTGTCCGGTCTCGGGACCGCGGCGCTGGGTTCCACCGGTTCGGTGCCGGTGTTCCTGGCGGTGTCGCTGGTCGCCGGGGTCGGAGCCGGGCTGCTGAACCCGGCGCAGAACGCGGCCGTCGCCGACCTCGTCGGGGCGAAGGGCAAGGGCGGCCCGGTGCTGGCCGCGTTCCAGATGACCGCGGACGTCGGGGCGATCCTCGGGCCGCTGGTCACAGGGATGCTCGCCGACCTCATCTCCTACCAGGCCGCGTTCGCGGTGACCGGACTGACCGCGGTGCTGGCGCTCGCCGCCTGGTTCGCCGCCCCCGAGACCAGCGGCCGCCGCGACGCGGCGGAACCCGGCCGGACCGCCGATGCGGAGGACACCGAGGTGGAACGCGCCGAGAAGTAGCGGTCAGCGCCAGGCGCCGCGCCTGGTGAGGACGAGCCGCCGCGGGCCGTCCCGCTCCGGCACGAGGTCGACCAGGGCGGCCGCGACGGTGGCGAAGGTCAGCACCGGCATGCCGGGGACCGCGGTCACCTCGTCGAGCGGGGCGAGTTCGCGGTCCTCGTCGGCCGGGCCGGTCCGCAACGTCACCGGGTAGACGGCGGTCCAGTCCGCCGCGCACCGCGGCAGGTCCCGCTCGGCGGCGAGCTTGTCGTCGAACAGCCGCTTCGCGATGGTGCGGGCGAACAGGCGCGGCACGAAGGACTGCTTCCGGGCGGTGTCGCCGATGCCGAGCGAGGACAGCAGCACGAACCGCGGCACCGCGGCCGCCTCGATCGCGTCGAGGATCCGCGGCAGGCTGCGCCGCTGGAAATCGGTGCCGTGCCGCAGGTATCCGGCTCCGACGCGGGCGCCGAGGCAGGAGACGACGGCGTCGTGCCCGGCGAAGGCCGCCGTCATCGCCGGCACGTCGTCGACCGCTCCCCCGGCGACCGCGAGCCCGGGTCGCGGGGTGATCGCGTCGGGGTTGCGGGCGTACGCGGTCACCTGGTGCCCGCGGTCGAGGGCGTGCTCGACGGCGGCGCCGCCGGTCCGCCCGGTCGCGCCGAGGACGACGATCTGCATGGTTCGCTCCGAACTGGTGGGGGCACCGCTCTCGCCGAGCCATCATGCCCCAGCGCCTACCCCGACCAGGCCGCTTCCGCGAACCGGGCCGATCCGGTCTCGTCCTGCTCCTGCCTGCGCTGAAGCCGCCGAACCCGCCGATCACCCGGTCAACCGGCACCGCCGCGGCTCTCCCCCGCGCGGACAGCACTTTCACCTGCGGCGGAGCAACCGGTGCCCGCGGTCCCAGCGAGCAGACCGCTGAGGTTCCGCACCGCGAACAGGTCAAGAAGCGCGGGCCAGCACCGCGACCTCGTCGAGCCGGTGGGCCCGCAGCCAGTCCTCGTCGACGGTGACGCCGAGTCCCGGCCCGTCCGGGATGGCCACCACGCCGCCCTCCGCGCGGATCGGGGTGGCCAGCACGCCTTCGCGCAGCGGGTTCGGGCCGCGGTCGAACTCGAACAGCAGCGGTGCGCCGCCGTGCTCGCCGAACGGGGCGGTGGGCACCGCCGACAGCAGTTGCAGGGTCGCGGCCTGCGCCACGCCGGACCCCCAGCAGTGCGGGGACAGCTGCAGGCTCCAGGTGGTGGCGAGCTGGCGGATCACCTGCGCTTCGGTGAAGCCGCCGCACTTCGCGAGGTCCGGTTGCACGACGTCGAACCGCTGCTCCGCGATCGGGTCGCGGAAACCGTAGCGGGTGTAGAGGGCTTCTCCACCGGACACGGGGACGCCGAGGTCGAGCGCCCGCCAGCCGACGGCGTCCTCCGGTGGCAGCGGTTCCTCCACCCAGTGCGGGTCGAGGTCGCGGATGCGGTCGAAGGAGCGGCGCAGCGTCGCGGTCGTGTTGTTGGCGTTGTAGTCGACGAGCAGCAGGCCGTCGTCGCCGAGGAGTTCGCGGGTGGCGGCGGTGCGCGCCCGGTCCTCCGCGGGCGAGAGCCCGATCTTGATCTTCGCGGCGGTGAAGCCCTCCGCGACGTGCTCGGCGATGCGCTCCCGGAACTCGCCGAGGTCGCGGGACGGGGTGACGTAGCCGCCGGAGGCGTAGGCGTCGACCCGGTCCCGCAACCTGCCGCCGAGCAGTTCGCCGACCGGCACGCCGAACCGGCGCGCCTGCGCGTCCCACAGCGCCACGTCGAGCCCGCTGCTCGCGGCGACGTGCAGTCCGCCGCAGGTGAAGTGGTAGCCGGTGCACAGCCGCCGCAGCACCAGCTCTTCGCGGACGTCGGCGGGCAGGCCGGTGAGCTCCCGCGCCTGCTCGGCGAGGAACGGCGCGGTCAGCCGCGGCGGCCCGAAGGATTCGCCCCAGCCGGTGGTGCCGTCCGAGGTGGTGATCTTGACGAGGGTGCCGACCCGCGCGCCGACCGCGTTCCGGGATGCGCCGTAGCCGCCGCCGGGGAGCTCGGCTTCGAGGGGGAACGTCTCGACCTCGGCGACGACGGGACGGGAGGGCATGGCGGGTCTCCTTCGGTCGGGGCGGGATCGGCAGCGGGGAGCCATCGCTTTCGACATCGGTTCCCGTTCATTGGGATTCAACGAACCGCGCGACCTCACCTGCAGCGGAACAGTAAACCGGCGGAACTCCACCCGCAAGCGTGCACAGCGACCGGATTCGCACCCGCGGAGCAGCGCGCACAGACCCGCTCGCCGGCGTCGCGGTGAACGCGATGATGTTCCATTAATCAGGACACGGTGTTAGCGTGCTGGACATGCCCGACACCCCCGCTTCGGCCCCGACGGGCCCGCCCGCCTCGGCGACCGACCCAGGAAGAGGTTCCTCGTGACCGAGCAGCAGACCAGCCTGGCGCCCGGCGTGCTCGACCTGCTGAAGCGGGCCAGCACCGCCACCCTCGCCACCCAGCTCTACAAGCACGGCATCCGCCAGCCGTTCCTGGTCGGCCTCACCGCGGTCGGCACCGGCTTCGCACCGTTCGCGGGCGAGGCGTTCACCATGCGGTTCATCCCGTCCCGCGAGGACGTCGACCCGATCGGCGACCCGTACCGCACCGGCAACGTCCTGCAGTGGGAGGCCGTCGAGACCGTCGGGCCCGGCCAGGTGATCGTGGTGGACAGCCGCGGCGACACGGCCGCCGCCTCCGCGGGCGACATGCTCATCACCAGGGCGATGCGGCGCGGCGCCGCCGGGTTCCTCACCGACGGGGCGTTCCGCGACGGCACCGCGATCGCCGAGCTCGGCTTCCCGGTGTACTCCCGCGCGATCACCGCGACCACCCGGCCCGCCGCGTTCCACGTGGCCGACCTGAACACGCCCATCGGCTGCGCCGGGGTCGCCGTCTACCCGGGCGACGTGATCGTCGGCGACCTGGACGGCGTGGTGGTGGTCCCCCGCTCGCTGGCCGAGCAGATCGCGGAACCCGCCGCCGAGCAGGAGGAGCTGGAGCAGTGGCTGCACGCGAAGGTGCGCGCCGGAGCTCCACTGTGGGGCACCTACCCGCCGGACGAGCGGACGCGGGCCGAGTACCGGGCCTGGAAAGCAGCGCAGGACACCACGAGCACGAACGGAGCGCACCGATGACCCGATTCGCCGACCTCGATCCGACGACCCAGCGCAGCCGCATGGAGGAACGCATCCGCGTCTACTTCGACGGCTGCAACGAGGCCGACGTGGACAAGATGGCCGCCCAGTTCACCCCGGACGCGGTGCACTACTTCCCGCCCGGGATCAAGGGGCCGTGGATCGGCGCCCGCACCATCGGCGAGAACTGGCGCAGGCTCACCCTCACCGCGGGTTCCGCCTGGTACATCGAGCGGGTCATCGCCGAGCCGCAGAGCCTGCAAGCGGTCATCGAGTGGACGCACTGGCGCACCCGGTACGGCACCTACCTGCGCGGCGACGAGTGGTACCGGTTCGATCCGGAGACCGGCCTGATCACCGAGATCCGCGCCTTCTACGCGTCGGCCGCGGACGGCAGGGACGAGGTCGCGCTGGAGGGCTACGACTACGAGGGCCTCGGCTACCGGTTCACCCCGGCGGTCCCGCGCCCGCACCCCGAAGCCGAGTACGACGCGTGAGCGACCCAGCGAACCGAGGACATTCCACAGTGGACGAGATCACCAGCGTCGACCCCGCGACCGGGGAGGTCGTCGAGACCGTCACCACCGCGACCACCACCGAGCAGGTCGCCGTGCTGGCCGAGGCCGCCGCCGCGGCCGCCGCGCCGTTCGAGGAGCTCGGCCGCGCGTTCCGCGCGCGGTTGCTGCGCGCCGTCGCCGACGAGCTCGAAGCGCACCGCGCCGAGATCGTGGCCCTCGGCCGCCGCGAGACCGCGCTGCCCGAGGCCCGGTTGAACGGCGAGCTCACCCGCACCTGCTTCCAGGCCCGGCTGTTCGCCGACGTCATCGACGACGGCGGCTACCTGGAGGCCACCATCGACCACGCCGGGGACACCCCGATGGGCCCGGGGCCGGACCTGCGCCGGATGCTGGTGCCGATCGGGCCGGTCGCGGTGTTCGGCGCGAGCAACTTCCCGCTCGCGTTCTCCGCACCCGGCGGCGACACCGTGTCCGCGCTGGCCGCGGGCTGCCCGGTGGTGATCAAGGCGCACAGCTCGCACCCGGCGCTGGCGCAGCTGACGTTCCGCGCGATGACGACCGCGGCCCAGCGGGTCGGCGCGCCGGAGGGCCTGCTGGGCATCGTGTTCGGCACCGCGGCGGGCGCCGAGCTCATCGCGCACCCGGCGATCAAGGGCGTCGGGTTCACCGGATCCGCCGGTGGCGGCGCCGCCCTGCTGGACATCATCAACCGGCGCCCGGAGCCGATCCCGTTCTACGGGGAGATGGCCGGGCTCAACCCGATCGTCGTCACCGAGGGCGCGGCGAAAGCGCGCGGCGCGGCGATCGCCGAAGGTCTCGTCGGGTCGGTGCTCGGGTCCGGTGGGCAGCTGTGCACCAAGCCCGGACTGGTGTTCGTGCCGCGCGGTGCGGCCGGGGACGCGCTGGTCGCCGAGGCGGCGCGGCTGATCTCGGCGGCGCCCGCCGCGACGCTGCTGAACCGGCGGATCAGCGAGTCCTACCGGGAGACGAGCGCGGCTCTGGCGTCCCGCGCCGAGGTCATCGCCGAAGGCGCCGCCCCCGGCGCCGGGTTCGCGGTGGCCCCCCGGCTGCTGGAGGTGGACGCGGCGAAGTTGTCCGCGGACGAGCTCGACGAGTGCTTCGGCCCGGCCGCGGTGCTCGCCCGCTACGACGCCGCGGAGCTGGACACCGCGATCACCGCGCTGCCCGCCTCGCTGACCGGTGCGGTGCACGCCGAACCGGACGAGGTGCAGCGGACCGCGGCGCTGTCCGCGCTGCTCAAGGAGAAGTCCGGCCGGCTGCTCTACAACGGTTTCCCCACCGGCGTGCTGGTGTCCTGGGCGCAGCACCACGGCGGCCCGTGGCCGTCGACGAACACGCTGCACACCTCGGTGGGCGCCACCGCGATCCGCCGCTGGCTGCGCCCGGTGACCTGGCAGGACGCCCCGGAGGCGGTGCTGCCCGCGGAGCTGCGCGAGCGGCACGCGTCGATCCCGCGCCGGGTGGACGGACGGCTCGTCCTGCCCGCGTGACTCCCCACCCGGACGGCGGGCCGCGCTCTCCGGAGGCGGCCCGCCGTCCGGCTCTCCCCCAGAACGACCGAGGAGGAATCCCGTGCGGCTGCGCACAGTGCTGCTCGACGGCGCCGAAACCCTGCTCTGCCGGACCGAACCGGACGGGCCGTGGCGCCGCGCCCGGCCGACGATGGCCGAGGTGATCGCCGGTACCCCACCGGAGCTCGGCGAGCCGGTGGCCGAGCACCCCGCGGTGCTGCCGCTGCGGCCACCGACGATCTTCGGCATCGGGTTGAACTACCGGGACACCGTCGCCGAGATGGGCTGGAAGACGCCGGAAACCCCGTACGTGTTCCCGAAGTTGTCCTCCAGCGCCATCGGCGACGGCGAACCGGTCGTCGTGGACACCGCCGTGACCACGCGCGCGGACTGGGAGACCGAGCTCGCCGTGCTCATCGGCCGGCGCACCCGGAACGTCCCGGCCGACCGGGCGCTGGAGTCGGTGTTCGGCTACACCGTCGCCGACGACATCTCGGCCCGCGACCTGCAGGCCGCCGACGGCCAGTGGGTGCGCGGCAAGGGCATGGACACCTTCTGCCCGCTGGGCCCGGACGTCGTCACCGCCGACGAGGTCCCGGACCCGCAGGCGCTGCGGGTCCGGACCTGGCTCAACGGCGAACCGGTGCAGGACGGCAGCACCGCCGACATGATCTTCGACGTGGCGGCGCTGATCTCCTACCTGAGCTCGTTCTGCACGCTGCACCCCGGCGACGTGGTGCTCACCGGCACCCCGTCCGGCTGCGGGGATTTCCGCACCCCGCCGCGGGCGTTGCGCCCCGGCGACCGGCTGGTGTCCGAAGTGGAGGGAGTCGGCCTGCTCACCAATCCGGTCGTGGCGCCTCAGCTCGCGGGGGCGACGTAACCGAGGTCGGCGGACAGCTCGGCGCAGCTCCCGGCCACCAGCGGCCCGTACTCGGCCAACAGCGGTTCGATCCGCTCAGCGGCACCCGCGACGCTGATGCCCGCCACCGGCAGCCCGGTGTGGTCGTAGACCGCCGCCCCGCAGCAGCAGCTGGACGGGTCGAATTCGCGGCGGTCCTCGGCCCAGCCCCGCTCCTGGGTGCGGGTCACCTCGGTGTGCAACGCCGAGACGGTGGCGGAGGTGATCGGCGAATCGGGCGAGCGGACCAGTTCGACGAGCACCTCCTCCAGCTTCGCGGCGGGCAGCGCGGCCAGGTGCGCGCGGCCGAGCGATGTGTTGTGCATCGGCCGGGCCGCGCCGAGTTCGCCGGTCATCGCCGCCGGGCGCGGGCCGCGTTCCCGGTGGATGAACACCATCGCCAGCCCGTTGGGCACCGCGAGGCTCACCGTCTCCTGGGTGGTCTCGACGAGCTTGCGCAGCGTCGGTCCTGCCGCGTCGAGCAGGCTGGTGGAATCGACGGCGGCGTTGGCCAGCCGCACCGCGGCCGGGCCGAGCCGCCAGTGCCCGGTGGCCGGGACCTGGCTGAGCCAGCCGAGGGTCCGCAGCCGGTCCACCAGGCGGTACGCGGTGCTGCGGGTGAGGCCGAGGGCTTCGGCGAGCTCGGCCGTGCTGCTGTTCCGGGCCTGCGCGAGGTGGTCCAGGATCGCCAGCCCGCGGTCCAGCGCACCGGGACCGGGTTCCCGGGAACGTCCGCCGGAGCCGGACGTGCCGCCCGCGGTCTCACTCATGTCGCCTCCAGTCACGCGTGTTTCCCAATGAATGAGACTACCGCACCGGTGTGCGGTGGTCCGCGACCCACGCGGCCCGACTCAGCCGGATCGGGTCCCGACCGAGCCGTTCGAGCCGTTCGCGCTGCTCGCGGGTCGATACCGGTGCAACGCCCGAGCGGAATCCCATTCATCAGGACCAGTGCCGATGACCTCGCCCGATCTTCCCACCAGCAGCGAGCCGGAAATCCGCCGCAGCACGGGCTCTTGTGCTCCTCCGCTCGACGACCCTACGCTCGCCGTAGCCCAATGAACGGGATTTGCTCTCACTGAACAAGACTTTGATCGTGCCGCTCCCCCGCCTGCACCGGGACCGCCACGCCCCCGGACCGCACCGCGGCCCACCAGGCTCGCCCGACTCCTGTCAACGACGACGGAAGAAGCGCCCATGCCACCGACTCCAGCGCCGCTCGACAGCGCGGTCGCGAAGATCTTCCGGCGGATCGTGCCGATCTTCGCCGTGATGATGCTGTGCAACCAGCTCAACCGCTCCAACATCGGCTACGCGCAAGAACATTTGGCAGCCGACCTCGGGATCGGCGCCGCCGCCTACGGGTTCGGCGCCGGGCTGTTCTTCCTCGCCTACACCGCGTTCGAGCTGCCCAGCAACGCGCTGATGGACCGCTTCGGCGCCCGGCTGTGGCTGTCCCGGATCTGCGTGAGCTGGGGACTCGTGTCCGCGGCGATGCTGTTCGCGCAGGGCCCGCTCAGCTTCTACGCGCTGCGGTTCCTGCTCGGCGTCGCCGAAGCCGGTTTCGTGCCCGCGGTGCTGTACTACCTCACCCAGTGGCTGCCGAACTCGCACCGCGGCCGGGCGAACGCCCGCTACGCCGTCGGCGCGCTGCTCGCGTTCTCCCTCGCCGGACCGATGTCCGGGCCGCTGCTGTCGCTGTCCGGGGTGCTCGGGCTGCGCGGCTGGCAGTGGATGTTCCTCGTCGAAGGACTGCTGTCGGTGGCGATCGGGGTGTTCGCCTGGTTCCGGCTGGACTCGCGCATCGCCGACGCCCGCTGGCTGACCGAGGACGAGAAGACCGCGCTGACCACGACGATCGAGTCGGAGGCCGCGGCGGTCGCCGCCCGGCACGACGACGGCCGCCGCGGCTGGTGGTCCGTGCTGCGCGATCCGGCCGTGCTGCTGTGCACCTTCATCTACTTCGCCGTGCAAATGTCCATCTACGCCAACACGTTCTGGCTGCCGTCCATCGTGCGCGGCATCGACGGCACCGACGACGTCACCGTCGGACTGCTGTCCTCGCTGCCGTGGGTGTGCGCCATCGTCGCCATGTTCGCCCTGGCCCGGGTCGGCGACCGCACCGGCCGCCGCCGGGTGCTGCTGATCGGATGCCTGCTCGCGGCCACCGCGGGTTCGTTCGCGGCGGCGCTGGCCCCGCCGGTGCTCGCGCTGGTGATGCTGTGCGTCGCGGCGATGGGTATCAAGAGCATCAGCCCGCTGTTCTGGCCGATCGTGCAGCGGACCCTGCACCCGGTGACCGTCGGGCTCGGCATCGCGCTGATCAACGCGCTCGCCAACCTCGGCGGTTTCCTCGCCCCGTTCGGCTTCGGCATCGTCCAGCAGCTCACCGGCAGCACCCGGTGGGGCCTGATCGGGCTCGCCCTGCTGTCGCTGCTCGCCGCGGGCGGCTGCCTGCTGCTGCGCGAGGGCGAGCGATCCGCCGAGCCCGCACCCGACACGACCCCGGCGGCGCACTGACCGCCCCCCGGGCGGGCGCACCTCGGCCCGCCGCCCGTCCCGTCGAAAGGAAGCACATGACCAGCACCGCGCCCAAGCCCTTCGCCACCGCTCCCGGCGAAGCCACCACCGACCGGATCGAGCAGGTCCGGCTGCGGCTGATCTCGCTGCCGCTGCACGCGCCGATCAGCGACGCGAAAGTCCTCACCGGACGGCAGAAACCGCTCACCGAGATCGCGTTCCTGTTCGCCGAGATCCGCACCGAGGGCGGGCACGAGGGCATCGGGTTCAGCTATTCCAAGCGCGCGGGCGGCCCCGGCCTGTTCGCGCACGCCCGCGAGATCGCCCCGGAACTCGTCGGCGAAGATCCCAGCGATACCGGCCGGCTGTGGAACAAGCTCGTCTGGGCCGGGGCGTCGGTGGGCCGCAGCGGGCTCGCCACCCAGGCCATCGCCGCGCTGGACGTGGCCCTGTGGGACCTGAAGGCGCGCCGCGCCGGGCTGCCGCTGGCGAAGCTGCTCGGCGCGCACCGGGATTCGGTGCCCTGCTACAACACCTCCGGTGGCTACCTGTCGATGCCGATCGACCAGGTGCTGGAGAACGCGACGGCATCGGCGGCGCGCGGCATCGGCGGCATCAAGATCAAGGTGGGGCAGCCGGACACCCGGGTGGACATCGCCCGGGTCTCGGCCGTGCGCGAGCGGCTCGGCGCCGACTTCCCGCTGATGGTCGACGCGAACCAGCAGTGGGACCGCACCACCGCGGCGCGCGTCGGCCGGGTGCTGGAGGAGTTCGACCTGGTGTGGATCGAGGAACCGCTGGACGCCTACGACGCGACCGGGCACGCCGCGCTCGCCGCGTCGCTGGACACCCCGATCGCCACCGGGGAGATGCTGACCAGCGTCGCCGAGCACTGGAACCTCATCGAGAAGGGCGCATCCGACTTCGTGCAGCCGGACGCGCCGCGGGTCGGGGGCATCACGCCGTTCCTGCGCATCGCCGCGCTCGCCGACCACAACGGGCTGCAGATGGCGCCGCACTTCGCGATGGAGATCCACCTGCACCTGGCCGCGGCCTACCCGGGTGGCACGTGGGTGGAGCACTTCGAGTGGCTGGAGCCGTTGTTCCACGAACGGCTCGAACTCCGCGACGGCCGGATGATCGTGCCGGACCGGCCGGGCCTCGGCCTGTCCCTCACCGATCAGGCCGCGGCCTGGACCGTCGAGGAGTGCACCACCGGGGACCGCCCGGCCTGACCCCTGCCGCACACAGGTGAATGGCCCATTCGCCCTGTCTCCTTGGGCGAATGGGCCATTCACCTCGCGGTGTCGTGCTGAGACAGGGTGCCGGGTGCCGGTGTTCCGCAGATTCCGGTGTTTCGGATCGAACGGTCCGCGGATGCGGGTGCGCGTCGCGCGCCTCTCTCGGTTCTGCGGAGTTCGGGCTCGCCCGTTCGGGCGATGTGGCCGCGACCGGGCTCGTCCTAACGTGAAGCGCATGGAACCGCCTGCGGACGCTCGGCCGCGCATCCCGGAGCAGCGGGCCGCACCGGCCCCGGGACAGCTGCTGATCACCGGTGACGTGGGCGACGACCTGGTGCTCGACACCGCCGAGCTGGACGCGCGGGCGACCGTGCAGCGGCAGGTCCACTACCGCACCCGGCGCTGCGACCAGGTGCACCTGGTGCGCGGGGTCCCGCTGCACGAGGTCCTCGTGGAGGCGGCGCCGCGGCTGGACGGGCGGCACAAGATGGGGCTGCTCAACGTGGTCGTGCTCGCGACCTCGGAGGACGGCTTCCAGGTGGTGCTGTCGCTGGCGGAGGTCGACCCGGAGTTCGGGGCGTGTTCGGCGCTGCTGGCCACCCGCTACAACGGGCGGACCCTGGCCCGGCCGACCCTGGTGATGCCGAGCGACGGCCGCGCCAGCCGCTACGTCCGCCAGGTCTGCCGGGTGCGCCTGCAAAACATGGCCCCCGCCGACGACCTGGTGCCCGCGCACGCCGCGGACCGGCGTTCTTGACGCGCGCGCAACGGCTCTCACCCGCCTCGCCGACGAGCGGACCGACCACCTGAGCAACCGCGGGCCCTCGGCCGCTGCCGCGCGGGGGCGGCTCCTGCGGCAGAGCCACCGGTGACATCGATCCCGCAGCGCGGAAACAGCCGATCCCGTCCCTGGAGCGGCAGCACCGGCAGCGGTCAGTCGCGCAGGTCGGCGAGGATCGCCTCCGCGGTCAGGTCCAGTTCCCGCGCCTCCCGCGCGCTCGGCTGCGCACCGCAGGTCCCCGCGCGCCCGCCCGCGCGCAGCAGCACGACCACTCCGTCGTCCCGCCCGGCCACGGCGGCCAGCGCCGCGTCCAGCTCGGCGCGGCAACCGCAGTGCAGTGCGGCGGTGATCTCGGCGAGCGCGCACTCCCGGTGGACGTGCACCGGCGACCCGTCCCCGGGCGTGCCGCGCACCAGCGCCAGGTGTTCCCGCCCGTCCCGGGCGCGGTAGGCGACGGCGCGGAAGGTCCCGGCGGGCAACGGCAGGCGCGCGTCCGCACCCCGTTCGACCAGGCCGTCCCGCCGCATCCGGTGCTCCGCGAGCTCGTCGACGGACACCACCGCGAGCCGGTGCCGCTGCGCGAACCGGCGAGCCTCAGCGGCACCTGCCAGCCGGGTCGGGTCGTCCAGGCCGACGAGTTCGCCGAACGCGCCCGCGCGCTGCAGCCCGGCGAGCGCGGCCAGGTCGGCGGCGGCCTCCGCGGGACCGCGGTGGGCGAGCACGCCCGCGGCCGCCACCCGCAGCGGCAGCACGTGGCCGGGTCGCGCGAGATCGGCCGCGGTGGTGCGCGGATCGGCCAGCGCGGTGATCGTGCGCGCCCGGTCGGCCGCCGAGATCCCGGTGCCGACGTCGCGGATCGCGTCCACCGCGATCGAGTGCACCGCGCCGCCCGCCCGGTCGCCGTTCCGCGTCATCGGCGGGAGTCGCAGCGCGTCGGCGCGGCCGGCGTCGATCGCCGCCCGGAGCAGGCCCGCGGTGTGCCGGACGGCGAACGCGACGAGCCGCGGCGTGGCGTGCTCGGCGGCGAACACCAGGTGCGCGGCGTCCTCCGGCCCGGAGTCGTCGAGCACCACGACGGCCCGTCCGGCGGCGAGCCCGTCGAGCGCGGTGGCCACCGGGTCGGTGAGCCCGGCCGGTGGCGCCGCACCGGCGTCGGCGGTGATGGTCATGCTTCCTCCTCGCTGCGGCCCGCTCCGTCCACATAGGACCACGTGCCGGAAGTCCGGTCCTGCGGTGGGAACGCCCGCCGCAGGACCGGTTCGTGCCCCGCGGGGCGTTACGACTTCGACGAGACCGGCACGCCGTCCCCGGTACGCGGTGCCGAACCCCGCGACCACAGGTACGGCAACCGGCGGGTGGCCAGGTAGACGACCGCGGCCACCGCGGCGGCGACGTAGTTGCCGAGCGAACCCCATTCCGGGTGGGCCGCGGCGAGCGGCCCGGTGTACAGGGCCGAGTGCCAGAACGGCACCGACAGCAGCACGCCGGCCGCCCAGGCCACGAAGCCCCAGCCCACGACGCGGCTCCGGTCGTAGAGCTCACCGATGCGGCTGCGGTCCGAGCGCCCGCCCACGTAGTAGTCCAGCAGCAGCACCGCGGCGAACGGGGCGATGAAGTACGCGGTCAGGCTCAGGAAGACCTCGAACTTCGCCTCGATCCCCGTCTCGCCCCACAGGCTGATCAGGAAGCCGAGCACGCAGATCAGCGCCACGCCCTGCGGCCGGGTCAGCGGCACCCGCAGCGTCTGCAGCGAGATCGCCCCGCCGTAGACGTTGAGGAAGTTCTGCGACAGCGCCGAGAGGATCACCGCGGCCAGCGCGGGCACCGCGAACGGCCCGGTGAGCTGGTGCAGCGCCGCGATCGAATCGCTGGTGGTGGCGCTGTTGCCCAGCAGCGCGCCGACCACGCCCAGCCAGAACACGGTGATGAAGGTACCGAGGCCGGTGAACAGCGCGGTCAGCTTGCCGCTGCGCTTGGTGTCCGGCAGGTAGCGGGAGTAGTCGGAGGCGAACGGCGACCACGCCACCAGGAACGCGAAGAAGGCGCCGGCGAAGGTGATCCACCCGCCCCAGCCGCCGATGTAGCCGTCGGCGGTGGTGTCGGCGTGGAAGGTGCCCGCGCCGCGCGCCAGCGCGACCACGGTGATGAGCAGGAACAGGGCGAGCAGCACGAACGCCAGGATCCGCTCCAGGTAGTGGATCATGTTGTAGCCGTAGATCGCCACCACCAGCTGCACCAGCGTCAGCAGCAGCGAACCGACCCAGAACGGCACCGGCAGCAGTTCGGCGATGGCCTTGCCGCCGAGGATCACCGTCACCGACGCCCAGCCGACCCCGGCGAAGACGTTGATGTAGGCGACCGGGATGAAGTTGCCGAGGAACCCGAGCGGGCCGCGGGCCTGGATCTGCTGCGGGACGCCGAGCCGCACGCCCATCCGGGACATGGTGGCCATCAGCAGCGATCCGGCGAGGGCACCGGCGGCGACCGCGGTGACGGCGGAGGTGAAGCTGAGGCCGAGGGCGATGGCGTTGAACCCGAGCATCATGATCGGGAAGTTGAGGTTGGCCGCGAACCAGACGAAGAACTGGGAACTCGGCTTGCCGTGGCGTTCGGAGTCGGGGATGTGGTCGACGCCGAAGGGCTCGACCGTCGTCACCGATTCGCCGTACGCGGGCTGCGGAGTCGGCGCTGACTCGTGGGTCATGGTCTCTCCAGTGCTGAGAGCCGGAACGGCTCGGCGTGCGGGGCGGACCGGGGTCGGCCTCGCAAGCGGGGGATCAGGATCAGGGGCTGAGCGGGGTCATGTCGGCGGGCGCGAAGAACTTCCCGGCCCGGTACACGAGCGGGTCGACGTCGCGGTGCTCGGCCTGCACGATGCGGCCGACGAACACGGTGTGGGTGGCGGCGCGGAGCCGTTCGCCGATCTCCACTTCGACGGCGGCCGCCGAGCCGGTCAGCAGCGGCGAACCGTGCGGGCCGGGCGACCAGTCGACCTCGGCGAACTTGTCGGTGCTCTTGGAGGCGAACACCCCGGCGACCGGCAGCTGGTCGGCGGCGAGGATGTTGATGCCGAGGTGGTTCGCGCGCACCAGCGCCGGGTAGGTGCTGGAGGTGGTCTGCACGCAGACCATCACCATCGGCGGTTCCAGCGAGACGCTGCAGAACGCGTTCACCGCGAGCCCGCGCGGCACCTCCCCGTCCATCGCGGTCACCACGGTGACGCCGGTGACGAAGCGGCGGTGCACCTCGCGCACCGCTGCGGGGTCGACGGCCTGCTCGGTCCGCGTGCTCATCGGTTTCCCTCCCCGATCGAGATGATGCCCAGCGCCCGCAGCAGCTGGCGCGGGTCCCAGGTGACCCATTCCGCGGTCACCCGGTCGCCGTCGAAGGTGGCGAAGGTGACGCCGACGACCTCGACGGCGCGGCCGGTGGGCGGCACGTCCAGGAAGGTCTCGGTGTGGGTGCCGCGGCTGCGCCAGCGGATCACCACCCGGTCGTCCTCCTCCACCAGCTCCTCGACCTCGGTGGTGAGGTCGGGGAACGCGTCCCTGGTGGTCAGGATCGATTCCTTGAACCCGGCGCGGTCCTGCACCGCGCCGTCGGACGCCGAGGTCCGGGCGTAGTCCGGGGCCAGCAGCTCGTCGAGCGCGTCGACGTCCCCGCGGTCCCAGCACGCGGTCCACGCTGCGCGGATCCGCTGCTTGCGCGGCGAGTCCTGTCCTGCGGCCATGTGTCACTCCTTCGATGCCCTGTCCAGGGTCAGCACAGGCCCTGGTTCCTGTTCGGCGCGCGCCCGCCGGGGGTGCCCAGGCGGCTGCGCACGTCGTTGCGCACGCGCTCCACGACTCGGGTGAACGTTCCCTCGCCGAACCTTCCGTCGGTGTACAAGCGCATCCAGCCCGCGCCGTCGAGGTACCCGGCTTCCAGCGCCGCGCACCTGCCGTCCAGCTCGGCGCGGGTCCGGTCGCCCGCGGTGTCGAGCAGCACGAGGTGGTAGCCCGGCCCGGTCCGCCCGGTCCAGGCCGCGATCCCGGCGTCGCGGTCCTTGAACCGTTCGGCGCGGGCCTTGATGTCGACCGCCTCGGCCAGCGCGCCCGCTTCCGCGGGCAGCCAGCCGGGGTCGGTGCCGGTGGTGGCGGGGTGGGCGAGGACCTGGAGGCAGACCTCCGGTTCGTCCCGGCGGCCGCACCAGGTCAGCGCGATCCGGTGCACGTGGGCCTGGCCGGGGACGAGGCGCCGCCGCACCGGCCGGTGACCGGTGAGCAGTTCCAGTTCCGCGGCCAGCACGTCCACCGCCTTGGCCAGGTCACCGGTTCCGGGTTCCGCCGCATCGACCACCGCTTCGTCCCCCGTCCGGATCGATCACCCGTCCGTTCGACCCTGCTTGTATGTCAGCGGGACGCTACGAGTGGACTGGGTCACTGTCAAGAATCCACTGGGGATCAACTGCCGAGATCGCCGATCACCAGGCAGTACCGCGAGAAAATCACGGTTTCCCATTGACCTCCGCGGCAGGAGCTGGCTAGCGTGCCTGCCATGCAAGAGACCGGAACACGGGCCACTGGTATGCAAGCCCGGGGCGCTCGGGCCCGAGTGCTGGACGGCTTGCGCGAGGCGATCATCCGCGGCGAGCACCAGCCCGGTGCGCTGCTGTCGGAAGGCACGCTCGCCGAGACCTACGGCACGAGCCGGACTCCCATCAGGGAAGCCCTCCAGCAGCTCCAGACCGAAGGCCTGGTCGAGGTGGTCCCCCGCGTCGGCAGCTTCGTGCGCGAACCGTCCCGGCGCGAGCTCGGCGAGCTGTTCCAGCTGAAGGCGGTGCTGGAAGGGCTCGGCGTGCAGCTGCTGGCGCAGCGGGGCCGCGTCGCGGAGACCGACCTGCTGCGCGACAACCTCGCCGAGTCCGAACGCGCCGTCGCCGACGGCGACGTGGAGCGCTACGCCCAGCTGGTGCACGACTTCCACGGCCTGGTCATCCAGGGCGCGGACAACAGCAGGCTCGCCGAGCACTACCAGATGCTGATGAACCAGCTCGCCTACCACCGGGTCGTGATGAACACGTTGCGCCACCCGGGACGGCTGGGCGCCTCGCTGCACGAACACCACGAGGTGTTCAAGCGGATCGTGGACAAGGACGCGTTCGGCGCCGAGCAGGCCATGCGCGACCACGTCCGCTGCAGCGAGCGGGAAGCCATGACCCACCGGGAGCAGCCCGCCCCGGAGTGATCCGGCCCCGGATCAGCCGGCGGCCGCGGAGCGATCCCGGCCCCGGCGCAGCAGACCGGCCACCGCGGAGGGACCTCCCCGCGGTGGTCCCCCGAGCACGCCCGCCCGGCGGCGCGAACCCCGCGCCCGTCCGGTCTCCGCGGCACCCGCGCACCGTCCGGTGCGGATCCATCTCCTCGACGTGGAGGCAGACATGCGTTTCTCCATCTTCCACAACCTCGGCGCACCCGGGCGGTTCGGCGAGTACGACCAGGTCATGAACGAGACCCGGGAGTTCGCGCAGTACGCGGACCAGGCCGGGTTCTGGTCCATCTGGTACACCGAGCACCACTTCGGCCACGAGGGCTACGAGCTGATCGCGAACCCGGTGCTGATGGGCGCGGACATCGCGGCCCGCACCGAGAACATCCGCATCGGGCAGGCCGCGAACATCGCCACGTTCTGGCACCCGCTGCGGCTGGCCGAGGACATCGCGCAGCTCGACCAGCTCTCCGGCGGCCGCGTCGAGGTCGGCCTGGGCCGCGGGCTCTACGGGCGGGAGGCGCTGAACCTCAACACGCTCGCCGACCCGCGCGACCAGGAGCAGAACCGGGCGCTGTTCGACGAGACCGTGGAGATCCTGCAGAAGGCGTGGTCGAACGAGTTCTTCTCGCACGACGGGCGCTTCTACACCTTCCCGGCCCCCGGCGTGCGCTGGGAGCACCCGCTCTCGCCGGCCACGCCGGAGTTCACCGAGGACGGCGTGATCACCAAGCTCGCCGTCACCCCGCGCCCCTACCAGCGCCCGCACCCGCCGCTGTGGCAGGTGATCGACAGCCCGCGGTCCATCCAGACCGCCGCCCAGCAGGGCGTGCAGGGGCTGTTCTGGCTGCCGCCGATCTCGGCGCTCAAGGACCGCTTCCAGCTGTACAAGGACTCCGCGCAGGCGGCGGGCCGGGACCTGGCGCTGGGCGAGGGCATCGGCCTGGTCCGCGACGTGTTCGTCGCCGACACCATGGAGCAGGCCCGCGCCCGGTTCGAGGAGGCGCTGCTGACCTCCTACAAGTGGATCACCCACTGGCGCGGGCTGGGCAACCTGATGGAGGCGGGCGAGGAGCTCACCGACGCCCACGAGCTGTCCTTCGAGTTCCTGGAGCAGCGCAACCTGCTCGTCGGCACCCCCGAGCACGTGGCGGGCAAGATCGAGGAGCTGCAGGAGGAGCTGAACCTGGAGCACCTGCTGCTGTGGACCACGCACCCCGGGCTGCGCCACGAGCACGCGATGCGCAGCCTCGAACTGTTCACCGAGAAGGTCATGCCGCGCTTCCAGGGCTCCGGCTCGTGAGCGGGCCGCGCAAGGTCACCACGACGACGGAGACGGTGCTGCGCGAACTGGGCTCCCCGGTGGAGTCCACCGCGCACCGGGCCGCCGCGGCCGCGGTGATCCCGAACCCGTGGGCGGGCCGCGGCCACGTCGCCGACCTGTCCGCGGAGGTGGAGCGGATCGCGCCCGGCCTGGCGCGCACCCTGCACGACGAGCTCGTCGCGGCGCTGGCCACGGCGAACGGTGGCGAGGCCGAGATCACCGCGTTCGGCAAGGCCGCCATCGTCGGGCTGGACGGCGAGATCGAGCACGGCTCGGCGCTGATCCACACCCCGTACTTCGGCAACGTGCTGCGGGAACTGGCGGGCGGGACCTCGGTCATCGTGTTCTCCGACGAGCGCGGGCCCGCCGGGACCACGCTGACCGTGCCGATCTGGCACAAGACCGACGCCGCCACCCGCTCGCACTACCAGACCATCCCGGTGCGCATCCCGGACGCGCCCGCCGCCGACGAGATCGTCGTCATCGCGGCCGCGTCGACCGGACCGCGCCCCAACGCCCGCATCGGCGACCGCAAGACGGATCCCGCGGTGCGGCTGGCAGACCTGGAGGACCGATGAACATCCGCAAGATCGTGAGCTACACCGAGGACGTGCTCACCGAGGGCGGCCGCCCCGTCGACCCGCGGGCGCGCACCGCGGTGGTGCTGGCGGTGCTGCAGAACCCGTGGGCCGGCCGGGGATTCGTGGAAGACCTCGCACCGGGCATCGAGGAGTTCGCGTCCCCGCTGGGCGCCCTGCTCGCCCCGCGCGTGGTGGAGGCGCTGGGCGCGCCGATCGAGGCCTACGGCAAGGCCGCCGTCGTCGGGCTGGACGGCGAGGTCGAGCACGGTTCGGCGCTGATCCACACCTTGAAGTTCGGCGACCACTTCCGGCAGGCCGCGAACGCCACCACCCTGCTGCCCGCGGTGGAGAAGCGCGCCGCGGCGGGCACCGTCTTCGACATCCCGCTCAAGCACATCACCGACGCGACGATCCGCTCGCACCACCAGAGCATCGAGGTGCGGCTGGCCGACGCACCGCGCGCCGACGAGATCGTGGTCGGGCTGGCCGCGGCGGCGCAGGGCCGTCCGCAGGCGCGGCTCGCCCCGCTGTCGAGCGAACGATGACCGAGCAGCTGGTCCTGCTGCACGGCGTGGGCCTGGACCACCGGATGTGGGAGCGCTGCGCGCCGGAGCTGGCCCGGGACAACCCGGTGCTGGCCCCGGACCTGCCCGGGCACGGCGCGGGCGGGGCCGTCGAGCCGGACGCGGAGCTCGACGACCTCGCCGCGGCGGTGGCGCGGCGGCTGGACGGCCCCGCGCACCTGGTCGGGTTCTCGCTCGGCGCGCTGGTGGCGCAGTGCCTCGCGGTGCGCCGCCCCGAGCTGGTGCGGTCGCTGGTGCTGGTGAGCTCGGTGGCCGCCCGCAGCCCGGAGCAGTCGGCCGCGGTCGGCGACCGGCTGCGCGGCGTGGCGCAGGACTTCGCCGGGACCGCGGAGGCCGCCGTGCAGCGGTGGATGAGCCCGGACTGGCAGGCGCGCGAACCGGAACTGGCCGACCGGCTGCGCACCACCCTGCTGGGCAACGACCTGGACGCCTACCTGGCCTGCTACCGGATCTTCGCGACGGCGGACCGGGAGCTCGCGCCGCTGCTGCCCGGGATCACCGCGCCGACGCTGGTGATCACCGGGGCCGAGGACCCCGGTTCGACGCCCGCGATGACCGAGCACCTGGCCGCGACCATCCCGGACGCGCACGCCGTCGTCGTCCCCGGCGCCCGGCACCTGCTGCCGCTGGAACGACCGGACCGGCTGGTCGCCGAGATCCGCACGCACCTCACCCGCACGACCGTGGAGCGTTGAGATGAGCACCGAACTCCCCCGCTACGAGCACTACATCGCAGGCGAGTGGGTCGCCCCGGCCGAAGGCGGCTACTTCGCCAGCACCAACCCGACCACCGCGCAGCCCTGGTACGAGGCGGCGCGCGGCACCGAGGCGGACGTGGACCGCGCGGTGCGCGCCGCGCGGGCGGCGTTCGAGGCGCCGTCCTGGCGCGACCTGTCCCAGACCGCGCGCGGGCGGCTGCTGCGCAGGCTCGGCGACCTCATCACCGAGAACGCCGAGGACCTGGCCCGCACCGAGACCCTGGACAACGGCAAGCTGCTGCGCGAGATGCGGTCCCAGCTGGCCGGGATCCCGGAGTACTTCTACTACTACGCCGGCTACGCCGACAAGATCCACGGCGAGGTCATCCCCGCGAACAGCACCAAGCTGCTCAACTACACCCAGCGCGAGCCGGTGGGCGTGGTCGGGGCGATCACCCCGTGGAACTCGCCGCTGATGCTGACCACCGCGAAGATCGCGCCCGCGCTGGCCGCGGGCAACACCGTGGTGATCAAGCCGTCCGAGCACACCTCGGCGTCGGTGCTCGAGCTGGTGCCGCTGTTCGAGCAGGCCGGTTTCCCGCCGGGCGTGGTCAACGTGGTCACCGGGTTCGGCGCGGACGCCGGGAACGCGCTGGTGGAGCACCCGCAGGTCGCGAAGCTCAGCTTCACCGGCAGCACCGCGACCGGTTCGCGGATCTCCGCCGCCTGCGGTTCCCGGTTCGTGCCGGTGACGCTGGAGCTGGGCGGCAAGTCGCCGAACATCGTCTTCGACGACGCCGACACCGACAGCGCCGCGATGGGCATCGTCGCCGGGATCTTCGCCGCGGCCGGGCAGACCTGCATCGCGGGCAGCCGGGTGTTCTTGCAACGCGGCGTCTACGACGAGGTGCTGGAGAAGGTCTCGGCCCGCGCCGCCACGATCAAGATCGGCGACCCGCTGGAGCCGGAGACCGAGCTCGGCCCGGTCGCGTTCGGCGACCAGCGGGACAAGATCGAGGAGTACGTGCGGATCGGCCGCGAGGAGGGCGGCCGGGTGCTGACCGGCGGCGAGCGGCCGGACGTGGGCCTGGACGGCTACTTCTACTCCCCCACCGTGTTCGTGGACACCGACAACGGGATGCGGGTCTGCCAGGAGGAGATCTTCGGCCCGGTGCTCACGGTGATGCCGTTCGACACCGAGGAGGAGGTGGTGGCGCTGGCCAACGACACCTCCTACGGGCTGGCGGCCGGGGTGTGGACGCGGGACCTGGCGCGGGCGCACCGGCTCGCCTCGGTGCTGGAGGCCGGGACGGTGTGGGTGAACACCTACCGGGCGATGTCGCCGATGTCGCCGCGCTCCGGGTTCAAGCAGAGCGGGGTCGGCGTCGAGCACGGCACCGAGGTGCTGCGCGAGTACACCCGGCTCAAGAGCGTGTGGATCAACACCGACGAGAGCCCGGCGCGGGACCCGTTCGTGCTCGGTTCCTGACCGTTCCGCCGGGTTCCACCGCGGACGGCGCGGTGGAACCCGGCGGCGGGTCAGCCGCCGACCACGTTCCGCGTCATGGCGCGGGCGCTGCCGAGGTAGTTGGCGGGGTCGCAGAGCTCGTCGATGCGCCGCTCCCCGAGCCGCTCCACCAGCTCCGGGTGCCCGCGCAGCTCGGTGGCGAGGTCCTGCCCGCCCTCGATGGCGCGGCGGCAGGCGTCGTAGACCACCTCGTGCGCGCGCTGGCGGCCCAGTTCGGGCGCGACCGCCATCATCACGGCCTCGGCGACGATGAGCCCGCCGGTCAGGTCGGTGTTGGCGCGCATCCGGTCCACGTCGACTTCGAGGCCGCCGAGCATGAATTCGGCCTGGTGCAAGGAGGAAGCCGCCAGCTGGAACGCCTCCGGCACGGTCGCCCACTCCAGGTGCCACGGCCCGGTGGCCCGCTCGAAGTCCTGCATCATCGCGTCGAGCATGGTGGCGGCCCGGTCGCGCAGCAGCTTGGCCGCCGCCACCATCAGCTCGCTGGAGATGGGGTTGCGCTTCTGCGGCATGGTGGAACTCGCGCCGCGGCCGGGCACGAACGGTTCGGCGACCTCGCCGAACTCGGACGAGCACAGCATCGTCACGTCCCACCCGATCTTGCCGAGCGAACCGCCGATCGCCGCCAGCAGCGACACGATCTCGTTGAGCCCGTCCCGGGCCACGTGCCAGGTGATCTCCGGGTCGCGCAACCCCAGTTCGGCCGCGAGCGCCGCGCGGACCGCGAGCCCTTCCGGCCCGGAGCCGAGGGACGCCAGGGTTCCGGCCGCGCCGCCGAACTGGACCATCAGGTCGCGTTCGCGGGCGGCGGCCAGCCGCTCGGCGTGGCGGTCCAGGGCGGAAACCCAGACGGCGCACCGGAATCCGAACGTCACCGGCAGCGCGTGCTGCAGGTGGGTGCGCCCGGCCGCCACCGAGTCGACGTGCTCCGCGGCCAGCCGCCGCAGCACCGCGCGCACCCGGTCGAGGGCGGCGGCGACGAGGTCCAGCCCGTCGCGGCACTGCAACATCGTGGCGGTGTCCATGATGTCCTGGGTGGTCGCGCCCCAGTGCAGGTAGCCGCCCGCCTCGCCGCACTGCTCGGCGAGCTGGGTGACCAGCGGCAGCACCGGGTAGCCGACGTTCTCGGTCTCGGTGCGCAGCCGTTCCAGGTCGAGCGCGGCCGGGTCGACCGAGTCGGTGATGGTGCGCGCCGCCTCGGCGGGGACCACGCCGACGGCGGCCTGCGCGCGGGCGAGGGCGCTCTCGGTCTCGGTCATCCGCGCGAGGAAGCTCGCGTCGCTGAAGACCTCGCGCATCGGGCCGGTGGAGAACATCTCCCGGTACAGGACCGAGTCGAACACGGTGCTGCTCATGCGTTGCTCCCGGAGGTCGTCGGGTCGGTGCCGCGCGCGGCGGCGATCGGTTCGGGTTCGGGTTCGGGTTCCCGGTCGAGCAGCGCCGGATCGGCCAGGACGGCGCGCAACCGGTCCTGGTCCAGGTCGCCGTTCCACCGCGAGATCACCAGCGTGGCCACCACGTTGCCGAAGGTGTTGCAGGTGGAGACCGCCATCGACATCACCCGGTACACGCCGAACAGGATCGCCACGCCGTCGACGGGCAGGTAGCCGGTGGCGGTGATCGTGGAGGCGAACACCACGAACGTCCCGCCGGAGACGGTCGCCGCCCCCTTCGAGGTCAGCAGCATGATCAGCAGCAGGCCGAGCTGCTGCTCCAGCCCCATCGGGATGCCGTAGGCGTTGGCGAGGAACAGCGTGCACAGCGCCATGTACAGCGAGGTGCCGTCCAGGTTGAACGCGTACCCGGTCGGCAGCACCAGCCCGACGGTCTGCTGCGACATGCCCATCCGCGGGAGCTTCTTGAGCAGGCCGGGCAGCCCGGCCTCGGAGGAGGCGGTGCCGAGCACCAGCGTCAGCTCGGTGCGGACCGCGCGCAGCAGCCGCAGCACGTTCACCCCGATGGCGAGGCAGATCCCGCCGAGCACGACGAGGACGAACAGCGCGACCACGATCCAGTACTCGGCCACCAGCTCGGCCAGGGCCAGCAGCATCGCGGACCCGTTGGTGCCGACCGAGTACGCGATGGCGCCGAAGGTGCCGAGGGGCGCCAGCCGCATGATCACGCCGATCATCGCGAAGAAGCCCTCGGACGCGGTCTCCAGTCCGGCGCCGAGCCGGGTCCGCACGGCGGGCGCCATCGAGAGCAGCCCGATGCCGAACAGCACCGCGATGACCACGACCTGCAGCAGGTGCCCGGAGGTGAACGCACCGGCGAAGTTGTCCGGCACCACGGTGTCCAGGAAGTCCTCGTGCGCACCGGTGTCCGGGGCCGCCGGGTGCTGCGCGCCGTGCAGCGCGCCCGCTCCGGTGCCCACGCCGGTCAGGTTCCCCACCAGCAGCCCCAGCAGCAGGGCGACGGTCGAGACCACTTCGAAGTAGAGCAGGGCGAGCAGTCCGGTGCGCCCGGCCTTCTTCAGGTCTCCGGCCGAGGCGAAGCCCAGCACGATGGTGAAGAACACCAGCGGGGCGACCGCGACCTTGATCAGGTCGAGGAAGACGTCCCCGACGACCTTCAGGTGGGCGGAGAACCCGGGGAACGCGGCACCGACGACGATGCCCAGCACGATCGAGATCAGCACCTGGTTGCCGACGCCGGTGTACCAGCGGGAGCGGCGGGCCGGTGCGCCTCCGTCGCGGAGCTGCTCCGCTGACTTCATGCCTGCACCTCTTTGTGTCTAGACAGTTTCTGTCTAGACAGAATTGAGGCTGCGGTGCCGTCCTGTCAATGCCCCCGGCCGCAGGACTACTGCCCGGAGCGGACCAGCGTCGTGCGGTAGCTGAAGCTGCCGCCCGGGTGCACCCCGACCGTCACCTCGAACAGCTCGCCCGCCACGTCGAAGTAGCGCCGGACGAATTCCAGGGCGGGACAACCGGATTCCAGCCCGAGCACCCCCGCCGGCTCCGCGGGCATCGGCACCGCCCGCACCTGCTGGTCCACCCGGTGCGTCGCCCGGCCGGTGCGCTCGGCCAGCAGATCGCTGATCAACCGGGTGCTGCGGCCCAGCTCGCCGGACACCACCGCCGCGTCCTCCGGCGCCAGGTACACCTGCGACCAGGACACCACCGCGCCGTCCTCGGCCCGGCGCAGCGTCGTCAGCCGGACGCGCGCCGCGCCCACCGGGAACCCGGTCACCGCCGCCAGCTCGGCGTCCACGGTGACCTCCGCGGTCGCGGAGACCTCCCGCACCGCGTCCCTGCCGTACTGGGTCAGCTCTTCCAGGCTGTTCAACGAGGTGTCGAAGCGCTCCACCGGGGCCAGCCGCCGCACCCGGGTGCCGTCGCCCTTGCGTCGCGACACCAGGCCCCAGGACTCCACCTCCCGCAGCGCGTTGCGCAAGGTCTCGCGGGAGACGCCGAACCGGGCCGCCAGCTCGGGTTCGGGCGGCATCCGCTCCCCCAGCGGCCAGCTGCGCGCCCCGATGTCCGCGGCCAGCTCGCGGGCGATCCGCAGGTAGCGCGGCTCCTTCATCGACGACGTCTCGGCACCCTCCACTCCCGCAGCCTCCCACACCGCCCGCTCCCGCCCGGGTGAGCGGCCCGCCCGCCGGTCGAGCGGACCGCTCACCCGCGGCCGTCAGGTGAAAGCGGTGCGGGGAGCCGCGACGCGGTCGATCTCGCCGTCGGCGATCGTGTCGCCGCGGGCGTTCTCGGCGCGCACCGCGAAGGTCCGGCGCCGCGACCCCTCGGCGGGCAGGACGTCGGCGTGCACCGTGACGACCTCGCCGACCGACGTGGGCGCGAGGTGCCGGATGCGCACCGCCGCGCCCACCGAGACCTGCCCCTCGGCGAGGTGCGGCCGCGCCGCCACCACCGTCACCTGCTCCAGCCAGGCGAGCAGCCGCGGCGTGCCGAGCACCGGCACGTCCCCGCTGCCCAACGCGACGGCCGTGTCCTCGTGGCCGACCTCGTGCCGCTGCGAACAGGTCACCCGTCCTCCTCCCGATCGTGGAATCCCTCGTCCTGGCGGGAGAACCGCCCTCCGGCGGGGAGCACCGGAGGGCGGTGACCCCGCTACAGCTCCGGCGCGTCCGCGTTGCTCGGCGTCGTGCGCTGCGTGGTGATGTCGTGGAAGCGGCGCTTGATGTACTCGCCGCACCGCACCGACAGCGCACCGATCGTGGAGGTCGGGTTGACCGCGCCTCCCGTCGTCAACGCGCTGCCGTCCACCACGAACAGGTTCGGCAGGTCCCAGGTCTGGTTCCACTTGTTCAGCACCGAATCCTCCGGGCTGTTTCCCATCCGGCAGGTGCCCATCAGGTGCCAGCCGGGCGGCGGGTTCAGCACCCCGGTGTCGTTGGTCTCGACGGCCCCGACCGCCCGGGTCGCGTCGAAGATCCGCTGGATGCCGTAGTTCGCGAGCGCGATGTCGTTCTCGTGCGGCTCCCAGTTGACGTGCGCGGCGGGCAGTCCGTCCGAGTCGGTGGCGCTCGGGTCGAGGGTGACGCGGTTGGTCGCCACCGGCAGGTCCTCGCCGAACATGAACACCATGAGGTGGTTGGCGAAGTGCTCCTCGAAGAACCTCCGGTGCCCGCGTCCCCACGGCGCCACGTGCCCGGTGTGCGTGCCCATCGCCGCGTAGCCGGGGCCGAAGCTGCGCGCCACCTGCATCGCGAACCCGTTCACGAACCCGCGGTCCACGTCCGTGTCGTAGAACTCGTGCGAGTACAGCGGTGCGCCGAACGAACCCTTGAAGCCTTCGACCGGTTCGTCGAACCACGAGTCGCAGAACGCGAAGATGTGGTGCATCAGGTACTTGCCGACGATCCCGTTCGAGTTCGCCAGCCCGTCCGGATGCCCGGACTGGGCGCTGTTGAGCAGCAGCCGCGGCGATCCGATGCCGTTCGCGGCCAGCACCACGATCTTCGCCCGCACCTCGTGCCGCCGCCCGGTGCGGCGGTCGATGTAGGTCGCGCCGGTCGCCTTCCCGCCGGAGGCGTTGATCGTCTCCACCCGGGCCAGGGTGCGCAGGTCGGCGCCGTTGCGGATGGCCGCCGGCCAGTGCGCCACCGCCGGGGTGGACAGCGAACCGCGCGGACAGCCGGACAGCGCGTTGCCGTCGCCGACGTCGGCCTCCCGGTTCTCCCGCGGCCGCGTGATGATCGCGTTGTCCGAGGGCCACCAGTGCCAGCCCAGCTCGCGGGAGGCCTTGGCGTACTTGCGGCCCAGCTTCCCCGGCAGCACCGGCGGATCCCGGTCCACGCCGGTGCGGTCCGGGTAGGACGGATCGCCGATGAGGCCGGAGATGCCGTAGTCCCGGTCGTTCTCGTCGTAGAACGGGGCCAGGTCCTCGTAGCTGATCGGCCAGTCGATGGTGCCTTCCAGCCCGTGCTCGGTGCCCTTGCGGAAGTCCACCGGCTTGTACCGCGGCCAGTGCCCCGCGTAGTGCACGGTGGAGCCGCCGACGTTGTTCATCAGGTACGGCGTGGTGGACCCGGTGACCGGGTAGTCCTCCGGCAGCTGCCGCACGTTCGGGTCGTAGGCCCAGCCGCGCTGCTTCTCGATCTCCCACTCGTCGTGGTAGTGCGGGTGCTCCGAGGGCTTCACCCACGGCCCCTGCTCCAGGCACACCACCCGCATGCCCGCGGCGGAGAGCTTCTTCGCGACGCCCGCGCCGCCCGGGCCGGATCCGATGATGAGGACGTCGGCCTCGTCGTGGTCGGTCATGTCCGCTTCCCTCCCCTTCAGCCGCGGCCCTGGAGCCACGTGAGCTTGGACAGATCGACGCGGCGCACCTCGTCGGTCGCGGTGTAGCCGGCATCGCCCCCGGCGGCGGCGAGGGTCTCCTCGTCCCAGGCTTCGAGGGTGTCGAGGTAGCCGTACGGCAGCGGCGGCCCGTGGTAGTCCCGCCCGGCGGGCAGGTTGCGCCGGATCGCGAGGGTCACCTCCGGGCGCGAGTAGTAGCCGTAGTAGACGAGGCTGCGCAGCTGCTCGAACAGCGGGTCCTCGGCGGTCTCCAGCGCGCTGATCGCCGCGGCCCTGCCGTCCTCGTCGGCGTCGACGAACGCCCGCCCCAGCGCGTCGAGCCCGGCTTTGAACTCGTCCTCGGTGGCGAACGGGAAGTGCTTGTTGCGGTAGCCGGACGGGGTCACGTAGCGGCCGACGAAGGTGACGACGTCGACCTCGCTCGCCGCGGGCCAGCCGTCGGCGGGCGGGATGATCGTGTCGGCGGCGGCGCGCAGCACCTCCGCCTGGACGTCGTCGAACGCGACCGGTCGTTCCAGGCCGCCGAGCCGGGGCCGCCCGGTCTCGAAGTAGCCGCCGCCCGCGCCGGGCGGGAGGGTCGTCTCGGGCGCCCCGAGCGGAGCGGGCGCCTCGCCGAGCCTGTCGGTCATCTCGGTGCTCCTCGTGGTGCGTCGTCGTGCTGCGGTGCGGGGTCGGCGGTGGTCACAGCGGCGCCCCCGCCCAGTCGGTGCCCGCGCGCAGCGAGTCGTCGAGGTTGACGGTCACGTGCTTGATCTGGGTGTAGCCGTGGACGGCTTCGAGGCCTTCCTCCCGGCCGGTGCCGCTCTGCTTGTGCCCGCCGTGCGGGGTCATCGGCAGCTCCCCGAACCAGTCGTTGATCATCACGCCGCCGACCTGGAGGCGGCGGGTGGTGGACAGCGCCCGGGTGATGTCCTTCGTGAACACCACGGCGAACAGCCCGTACGGCGAGTCGTTGCAGGCCCTGATCAGCTCGTCCTCGTCGGTCCAGGTGATGACCGCGGCGACCGGGCCGAAGATCTCCTCCCGGGCGATGCGCGCGTCGTTGGTGACGTCGGTGAACACGGTCGGCTCCACGTAGTAGCCGCCGTCCGCGGTGCCTGCCGGGCGGCCGCCGCCGTAGTGCAGCGTGCCCTCGGACTTGCCGATCTCGATGTACTCGCGGACCCGCCGGTACTGCTTCTCGTTGATCAGCGGGCCCATCTGGGTGGCGCCGTCGAAGATGTCGCCGATCTTCGCGGCGCGCAGCCGGTCGACGAGCTTGGCCAGGAACGCCTCCCGCACGTCGGCGTGCACGAACAGCCGGGTGCCCGCCACGCACACCTGCCCGGCGTGCGAGCAGAAGCCCTGCACCGCGGCCTCGACCGCGTCGTCCAGGTCGGCGTCCGGGAACACGATCGTCGGGCTCTTGCCGCCCAGCTCCAGGTTCACCTGCGCCACGTGGTCGGCGGCGAGCTTCGCGACGGTCTTGCCGGTCTCGGTGGAGCCGGTGAAGGTGATGCCCGCGACGTCGGGGTGCGCGGCCAGCGCGGCGCCCGCCTCCGCGCCGAACCCGGTGACCACGTTGAACACGCCCGCCGGGAATCCGGCCTGCTCCACCAGTTCGGCGAACTTCAGCGCGGACAGCGAGGTGTCCTCGGCCGGTTTCACCACGCAGGTGTTGCCGAGCGCGAGGGCGGGCGCGCAGGAGCGCACCAGGATCAGCAGCGGGTAGTTCCACGGCACGATGTGCGCGGTGACGCCCAGCGGTTCGCGCAGCGTGAAGCTCAGCTTGTTGCCGGGCACGTCGATGGTGCGGCCGCCCACCTTGTCCGCGAGGCCCGCCCAGTACTCAAGCCACAGCGGGATCGCCGCGACCAGTTCCTGCGCCTTCGCCAGGTAGTGCCCGGAATCGAGCGCCTCCAGCCGGGCCAGCTCGTCCGCGTTCTCGGCCACCAGTCCGGCCAGCGCGCGCAGCAGGCCGGCGCGGGCGACCGCGTCGGTGAACTGCCACTCGACCGAGACCCGCCGGGCGGCGGCGACGGCGCGGTCGACGTCGGTGGCGTCGGCGCGCGGGACCTGCGCGATGGTCTCGCCGGTGCTCGGGTCGACGGTGGGGAACGAGCCGCCGGAAGCGGCGTCGGCCCAGCCGCCGTCGACGAACATGCGCGCGTGCTCGACGCGGCGGGCGGTGAGGTCCAGCGTCAGGGTCATGGGATGCACCTCTCTGTGGATCACGTGCTGACTCGGCTGTGTCGGACTGGCGGGCGCGCTGCTGCTCCTCCCCGGCGCGCCCCGCGAGGGCGCCCTCCCCCGCCGGATTTCACCGCCACCAGGCGGAATCCGGTGTTCTCCGGGCAGGGAGGGGCGCGGGCGGTTTTCTCGGGAATCCGAATCGGGAACCGGGGCCGGGAGATCGGCCCGGGGCGGTGCGGCGGCTCAGCGCCGCGCGTGCGCGCGTTCGTCGACGACGCGGCGGGACTTGTGCTCGGCGCGGGGGAAGGTGCCCGCGTCGACGGTTTCGAAGGTGACGCGGACGCCGAGCAGGGATTGCAGGCCCTCACCGGTGGTGCGGACGAACTCGGGCCGCTGCTCCGGCGGGTAGCTGCACTCGGCGCGGACGGTCATCTCGTCCATGGTTCCGGCGCGGGACACCACGATCTGGTGCTCGCCAGCGTAGCCGGGGACCCCGCGCAGGTAGTTGTCCACTTCGGTCGGGTACACGTTCTCCCCGCGGATGTGGATCATGTCGTCGATCCGGCCGTACACCCCGTCCGGCAGCTTCGGGTAGGTGCGGCCGCACGGGTTGTCCTCCATCACCCAGCGGGTGAGGTCGTTCGAGGCCAACCGGATCATGGGCTGCGAGGTGCGCTCCAGGTGCGTGTACACCGGGGTGCCCTCGGATCCGTAGGGAACGGTGCGGAAGGTGGCCGGGTCGCACACCTCGTGCCACACGATGTCCTGCCACAACAGCATTCCGTCCGGGGTGCCGGAGGTCGCCGACGCCGACATGAACGGCGTCATCTCGGCCATCGTGCCGCAGTCCACCACCCGCGCCCCGAACGCCTCCGCGATGGCGCCGCGCACGGCGGGCACCGAGGCGCCCGGTTCGCCGGAGAAGAACATGACCTCGATGCCGAACTCGCGCGGGTCGATCTTCTCCTGCCGCGCGACCTCCGCGAGCCGCAGCGCGTAGGACGGCGTCGCGTAGAACGCCCGCGGCCGCACCCGCGCCAGCCAGGTCACCGCGCGGGCCGTCATGCCCTGCACGCCCGCGCCGAACGGCAGCACCCGGCAGCGCAACCGCTCCGCGCCCGCCATCGCGCCCCACGAGCCGAGGTAGAGGCTGAACAGCGCGGCCACGAACACGGTGTCGCCGGGGCGGATGCCCATCGCCCACATGATCCGGGCGTGGTTGTCGGCGATCACCTCCCAGTCCCGGCGCCCGAGCGCGAACGCGGTGGGCGCGCCGGTGGTGCCGGAGGTCCCGTGGATGTGGTGGATCTCCGCGTCGTCCACGCACACGTAGTCGCCGAACGGCGGGTGGTCGCGCTGCGCGGCCCGCATCTCCTCCTTGGTGACGACCGGGACCTGCTCGAACGCCTCGAACGAGGTGATGTCGGCCGGGTTGCAGTCCACCGCGTCCCACTTGCGGCGGTAGAACGGGGAACGCTCGTAGGCGTAGGCCATCACCTCGCGCAGCCGGGCGAGCACCGCGGCGTCCCGCTCCTGCGGGTCCATGGTCTCCCGGTGCGGGAACCAGTACGGCTGGTCGGGATCGGGCAGGTAGTCCTGGTCGTACCGGGCGGGGAACCGCCACTCCTCCATCGCCGAGCTCACGTGGTCCTCCTGCGTTCGATCTCCGCGTCGTTCCAGGGGGTCAGGGCCTGGTAGTCGGGGACCCAGCCGAGCCCCTTGCCCGCGTCCGGCGAGGGCGCGTCCTGGGTGGTGACCACGTCCACGACGGCCGGGGCGTGCTCCCACGCCCGCCGCAGCGCCGCTTCCAGTTCGGCGGGGTCGGTGACGCGTTCGCCGTGCGCGCCGAACGCCCGCGCCATCGCCGCGTAGTCGGAGTCGGCGAGTTCGGTGCCCGCGACGAGCCCGTAGTTCTCGGCCTGGTCGTAGCGCTCGATGTTCCAGGCCCGGTTGTTCGACACGACCACGACGATCTTCGCGTCGTGCCGCACCGCGGTGTCGATCTCGGTGGCGGTGATGCCGAAGGCGCCGTCGCCGGTCACGGCGAGCGCGGTCTCGCCCGGTTCGGCCAGGGCGGCGGCGATCGCGAACGGGGTGCCGACGCCGAGGCAGCCGAAGGCGCCCGCGTCCAGGTAGCGGCGGAACCGGGTCAACCCGAGCCGCGCGAACGACAGCAGGTCCCCGCCGTCGGCGACCACGACGGCGTCGTCGAGGTCGAGCGCGCCGAGCGCCCCGAAGATCCGGTTCGGGTGCATCAGCCCGTCCGAGCCGGGTTCCGCACGGCTGAGCGCGGCCCGGTACTTCGCGGCGCGGTCGAGGTGCTTCGCGCGCAGTCCGTCCCGCCAGTCGGTGTCCGGTGCGTGGTCCCGCAGCGCGTCGGCGAGCGCGCCCAGCGCGTCGCCCGGGTCGGCGAGCAGTTCCACCTCCCCGCGCCGGTTGTCGATGAGCTCGCTCGCGGTGTCGGCGATGCGGATCACCCGCGCTTCGGGGAACACCGCGGGCGAACCGAACCCGACCTGGAAGTCCAGCTGCCTGCCGACGGTGATGAGCAGGTCGGTCTCCCGCATCACCGCCGAGCGGGCCGAGCCGACGCCGGCCGGGTGGTCCTCCGGGACCAGCCCGCGGCTCTCCTGGGTGTCCAGGTAGGCCGCGCCGGACGCGTCGAGGAACCGGACCAGGTCGGTGCCGTCGGTGGTGCGGGCGCCGCGGCCGCTGATGACGGCGGGCCGGCGGGCACCGCGGACCAGTTCGGCGGCGGCGGCGATCTCGTCCGGGTGCGGTTGCGGCCGGCGGCGCGGCTTCGGCCGCAGGTGCTCCTCGGTGACCAGCGCGGGCGGGATCTCCTCGCGCAGCACGTCGGTGGGGATCTCCACGTATACCGGGCCGGGTTCGCCGCGGTCGCCGAGCGCCCGCGCCCACGCCTCGTCGAACTCGCGCACCAGCTGGTCGGCGGAGCGCAGCGTGCGCGAGAGCCGGGTGACGGGTTCGAGGATGGCGGTGTGCGGGATGTCCTGCAGCGGCCCCATGTTCGACTGCGGTTGCGGCGGGCAGCCGCCGATGACCAGCAGCGGTATCCGCGAGATCGACGCGTTCGCGACGGCGGTGACGGTGTTGGTGACGCCCGGCCCGGCGGTCACGAGCGCCACCCCGAGCCGTCCGGTGAGTTCGGTGTGGGCGTGGGCCATGTGCACCGCGGAGCCTTCGTCGCGGACGTCCACGATCCGCACGCCGAGCCGGGCCAGCTGGTCCCACACCGGCTGGATGTGCCCGCCCTGCAGGCCGAACACGCGGTCGGTGCCGCGGGCGACCACGAAGCGGGCCACCGCTGCCGCGGCGGGTACGGGATCTCGTCCTGACATGCCTCGTGTCCTCCCCGTTGAGTAACGCAGACCACATCTGAACGCAGCATGCGGTACTCTGAATTCAGAAGTCAATACACCGGATTCAGGTCGGACCTCCCGGAGGGACGTGGTGCCGGGCGCGCCGATACCGTGGACGCGTACCTGCCCGCAAGACCCGAAGGAGCAGCACATGGCGGCGCCCTCGCCCGACGATGGCAAGGTGACCCCGCTGCCACCCGTGCCGTCCCGGACCGAGCAGGTCTACGAGGCGATCGTCCGGGACATCTGCACCGGTCAGCTGCAGCCCGGCGTGCCGCTGCGGCAGGAGCAGCTCGCCGAGCGCTTCCAGGTCTCCCGGCAGCCCGTGCAGCAGGCGTTGCTGCTGCTGCGCAACGAAGGGCTGCTGCGCGAGTTCGGCCGCCGCGGGCTGGAAGTGGCGCCGCTGCGCCGGAAGTTCGTCAGCCAGCTCTTCGAGCTGCGCGCCATCCTCGACGGCCAGGCCGCCCGGCTCGCCGCCCAGCGCGGCACCGCCGAGAGCCTGGAGCGGCTGCGCGGCGTGGTCGGCACCGGCGAGCGCGCGTTCGAGGACCGCGCCTTCTCGCACATGATCACCGCGGACGTCGACTTCCACCGCGGCGTGGTGGACGCGGCGGGCAACCCGCTGCTGACCGAATCGACCGGCGTGCTGTGGCGCAACGTCCAGCGCGTGATGGGCGAAGTGCTGCTGCAGGGCGGCGCGCCCGCCTGGGTCTGGGAGGACCACGCCGCGATCTTCGCCGCGATCACCGCGGGCGACGCCGACGAGGCCGAGGCGCTGGCCCGCCGCCACGCCGAGCACGGCGAGCAGCTCATCCTCGACGGCCTCCCCCCGGAAGTCGACTAGCCGCACTCCGGCGCTCCGGCCCCCTGACTGAGCGGGACCGGGGGGTTCAGCAGGCCCGGCGGGCGATGGCGTGCGCGGCCCGCCGGACTTCGGCGCCGAGCTGGTCGAGGCGGTCGGCGGGGAGGTCCTCCTGGTGTCCGGAGACCTGCACGGCGGCGTGCGCGGTGCCGTCCGGATCGAGCACGGGCGCGGCCACCGACGCCATGCCCGGTTCCCGTTCGCTGGCCGCTTCGGAGTAGCCGCGGTCGCGGATCTCCGCCAGGTCGCGCAGGAATCCCGCTCTGTCCACAGTGGTCCCGTCCGCGCGGGTGTGCTCGCCCAGCCGGTCCAGGAACTCCGCCAGCTCCGCCGCGGACAGATGGGCGACCAGCGCCTTGCCCGCACCCAGGTGCAGCGGCAGCCGCTCCCGCGAGCGCATGGTGTCCGCGGACGGCTTCGCCGGTGGCATCGGGCGCGAACCCCTCCCGTGTTCGGATGGCGGTCCATCTTTTCACCCGGTGGTGAAGCCGCGCCCCGCGAACGTTTCCGGAATCGACCGATCACGGAGCGCAGCCATGTCGAGGTTTCCCCGCGCGCAGCACGAGAACCGCCCCACCGCGAGAACGCGATGGGGCGGTGTGCTCGGGACTCGCTCAGCCGGGCAGGGCTCGGTCGGTGTTGATGGCGGAGCTGATCAGGGACAGGTGGGTGAAGGCCTGCGGGAAGTTGCCGAGCTGCTCACCGGTGAGCCCGATCTGCTCGGCGTAGAGGCCGAGGTGGTTGGCGTAGGTGAACATCTTCTCCAGCGACAGCCGCGCCTTGTCGACCTGCCCGCTGCGGGCCAGCGCCTCCACGTACCAGAACGAGCAGATGGAGAACGTGCCCTCGGCGCCGTCGAGCCCGTCCGGCGCCTGGTCCGGGTCGTAGCGGAACACGAGGCTGTCGACGACGAGCGAGCGCTCCAGCTCGTCGATCGTGGACAGGAACCGCGGGTCGGACGGGGAGCAGAACTTCACCATCGGCATCAGCAGCACGGCCGCGTCCGGTACGAACTCCCCTTCGCGCTGGGAGAAGCAGGCGTGCCCCTCGTCCCAGCAGTCGTCCATGATGCGGTGGTAGATGCGGTCGCGCTCCGCCGTCCACCGGGGGAGGTCGGCGGGCAGCCCGCGCTGGCGCGCCATCCGCACCATGCGTTCGATGCCGACCCAGCACATCAGGCGGGAGAAGGTGTGCCGCTGCCGTCCGGCCCGGGTCTCCCAGATCCCTTCATCGGGGCGGTCCCAGTTGGCCAGCAACCAGTCCAGCACCCGGGTCAGGTTGGTCCAGCTGCGGTGCGAGATCCCGCTGCCGTGCTTGTTGTACAGGTAGACGGAGTCGATCAGCTCGCCGTAGATGTCCAGCTGGAGCTGTCCGCCCGCGTCGTTGCCGATGCGGACCGGCGCGGAACCGCGGTAGCCCTCCAGGTGCGGCAGTTCCTCCTCCCCCGCCGCCGGGTCGCCGTCGATCGTGTACATCACCCGCAGCGGCCCCAGTTCCCCGTCGCCCGGGTCGTCGAACCGGTCGGTGAGCCAGCCGATGAAGTCCTCGGCTTCGCTGGTGAATCCCAGCCGCAGCAACGCGTACAGCGAGAAGGCGGCGTCCCGGATCCACACGAGCCGGTAGTCCCAGTTCCGCTCACCGCCGATCCGCTCGGGCAGCGCGCAGGTCGGGGCGGCGATGATCGCACCGCTCGGTTCGTGAGTGAGCAGCTTCAGGGTCAGCGCCGAGCGGTGCACCACCTCGCGCCAGCGACCGGTGTAGTTCGAGTGCGCCAGCCACCTGCGCCAGTACGCGACGGTGGCGTCGAACAGCCCGTCCGCGGCCGTCATCGGTTCGCAGTCCGCCTCGCCGACCTCCAGCACCAGCAGCGCGAATTCCCCTGCTGCCAACGAGAACTCGGCTTCGGCGTCGCCATCGCGCACGGCCAGGTCCACGGTGCCGCCGAGGGTCAGCGCGAGCCCGGGCCCGTCGAACCGCACCCCGCAGCCGGTCTCGGTGGTCTCGTGCGCGGCGCGCCCGTAGTCGAAGCGCGGTGCGACGCGGGTGCTCATCCGGACGGTGCCGCGGATCGCGGCGATGCGGCGCACCAGCCGCTGCCGGTGGTCCGGGTCGCGTTCGCGCAGGATCGGCATGAAGTCCTGCACCTCGACCATGCCGTCCTCGGTGAGGAAGCGGGTGACGAGGATGTTGGTGTCCGGGAAGTAGAACTGCTGCCGGTTCACCACCTCGCACGCCGGGTGCAGCTCCCAGCTGCCGCCTTGGTCGGCGTCGAGCAGCGCGCCGAACACGCTCGGCGAATCGAACCGGGGCGCGCAGAACCAGTCGACGCGGCCGCCGGTGCTCACCAGCGCGGCGGTACGCAGGTCGCCGATGAGGCCGTGCTCGCTGATCGGCGGGTAGCGGGCGTCCTCGGCCGCGCTCATCCCGGCACCCGCCATCCCGCGTCCCCGGGCAGTTCCAGCGCGGCGCGCGGGCCCCAGGAGCCCTGCTCGTACGGGTGCGGGGCCGGCGGGTCGGCGAGGACCGGTTCGCACACCTCCCACAGCCGCTCGACCTCCTCGGAGCTGACGAACAACGTCTGATCACCGCGCAGCACGTCGAACAGCAGGCGTTCGTAGGCGTCCGGCGCCGATCCCCCGCCCCGGCCGTCCCCGTCCGAGCCGTCCCCGTCCCGATCACCGCGCTCTTCGGCCGGTTCGAGCCGCGCGGTGGTGGTGCGCAGCTCGATCCCCGGCCCGGGGACCTTCGCGGCCAGGTCGACGCTCAGCTCCGGTTCGTCGACCAGTTCCAGCGACAGCGCGGTGCGCGCCTCCCGCGCCCCCGGCACCTCGACCGGCGGGGAGCGGAAGGTGAGGGTGACCGCGCACCGGGCGGTCGCGAGGGCCTTGCCGGTGCGCAGGTGGAACGGCACGCCGCGCCAGCGGTCGTCGTCGACGAACGCCTCCAGCGCCACGAAGGTCTCGGTCCGCGAATCCGCGGCGACGCCGTCCTCGTCCCGGTAGCCGTCGTACTGCCCGAACACGACGCGAGCCGGGTCGAACGGCCGCAGCGCGCGGAACACCCGCAGCCGCTCCGCGCGCAGCGAGTCGGCGTCCCACCGCCGCGGTGGTTCGAGGGCGACGGTGCCGAGCAGCTGGCACAGGTGGGTGGCGACCATGTCCCGGAACGTGCCGGTGGTTTCCAGGAACGACGCCCGGCCTTCCAGCCCGAGGTCCTCCGGCACGTCGATCTGCACCGAGGACACGGTCCGCCGGTCCCACGCGGCGTCCAGCGGCGCGTTGCCGATCCGCAGCGCGAGCGCGGCCTGCACCCCTTCCTTGCCGAGGAAGTGGTCGATGCGGAACACCCGCTGCTCCGGGAAGACGCGCAGCACCGCCTCGTTGAGGGCGCGCGCGGATTCCAGGTCCCGGCCGAACGGCTTCTCCAGGATGATGCGGGCCCCGTCGGAGAGGCCGGTGTCCGCCAGCATCCCGACCATGTCGTGCATCGATTCCGGCGGCACCGACAGGTAGAGCAGCACCCGGGCGCCGCCGCCGAGTTCCGCGTCCGCATCGCGCACGGCCGCCGCGAGGTCGGCGCCGTCGTCGGAGTCGGCGGTCTGGAACGAGACGTGCTCGGCGAACTCGGCCCACTCCCGACCGGTCACGTCCGCGGCGTGCTCGCGCACCGAGCCGCCGAGGTCCTCGCGGAACTGCTCATCGCGCCCTGGGCTGTGCCTGCCGGAGCCGATGATCCGGTAGCGGGACGGCAGCCTCCCCGCACGGGCGAGGCGCACCAGCGCGGGGAACAGCTTCCGGGCGGCCAAGTCGCCGGTTGCGCCGAAGAGCACGAACACCAGCGGCGCGTCCTCGCTCACCGGTGGTCCTCGTGGTTCCTCGGTGCGGCGCGGTGGGTTCGCATGGCGCTCCTCCAGCGGAGTGGATCAGGACCCTTCCGGCGTACCCCGGCGCCGCGCGTGGTCAAACCCGATCACCGGAACGATCTTCGGGTCGTTCCGGCAACGGTTCGGCCGCGGGCCTCCCCACCGGGCCGCGGTTGCTCTAGGGTCCGGTGCCACTCGACGAAGGTGGGCCGCCATGTCCGAACGTTCCGAGCGCAAGTCCTGGCGCAAGCGCCTCCGCAACACCGGATGCCTGATCACCCTGCTGATCGTGCTGGTGCTGCTGGGATTGATCGTGCTGCTGGCGGTGATCGCCAAGGATCCGAGCGGCGCGGCGGGCGGGGTGAACCACTGGTGGGGAGCGCTCGGCGATGGGGCCCGGTCGGTGCTGAACGCGCCGATCGACTTCTTCCGCTCCCTGCTCCGCTTCGGCGACGAGGTCGGCGGCTGACGGCCGCGGAGCTCACCCCAGCGCGGCCGCGGCCGCGCGCAACTCCTCCAGCGCGACCTGCGCGTGCTGCGCCAGTTCCGTCGGGTCGTCGCGGTTGGCCGCGGACCAGCGGGCGAAGCCGCTCTTGAACGCGAGCAGCCCCAGCTCGGCCGCGAGGTGCGCGGCCGGGTCGGGGACGCCGCGGTCGAGGAGCGCGGTGGTCATGGCGGCGGCGAGGCCGACGCTCTTGAGCGCGTCCCGTTCCTGCAGCTCCGCGCTGGCCGCCACCGCGGCCTGGATACGCGGTGCCAGTTCGCGGTTCACCGGGCCCATCGCGTTCGAGGCGCGTTCGAGGCCCGCGGACACCGCCTCGACCGGGCTCGCGCCGTCGGGTGCGGCCGCGATCCCTTCGGCGAGCAGACCGCTCAGCGCCTCCTGGCCCGCGACGAGCACTTCCCGCTTGTCGGCGAAGTGCCGGAAGAAGGTGCTGCGGGTGACGCCGGCGCGTTCGGCGATCTCGGCGACCTTGGTGGCGTCGTAGCCCTGTTCGGTGAACAGGTCGACGGCGGCGATGACCAGTCGTTCCCGCGCTCCCGGTTCCCATCGAGCCATGCGCACACCCTAGCGATGCGACACCTGTCCCATCACTCGCGTACAGTGATGCGACATCAGTCCCATCACTTCGGGAGCACCCATGCACGTGTTCATCACCGGCGGCACCGGCGTCATCGGCTCCACCGTCATCACCGAACTGCGCGAGCACGGCCACACCGTGCTCGCCCTGGCCCGCTCGGACCGCTCCGCGGCGGCCGTGGCGGAACTCGGCGCCGAGGCGCTGCGCGGCGAACTCGCCGATCTCGACGTGCTGCGCACCGGCGCCGAGCGGGCCGACGGCGTGATCAGCCTGGCCTTCGGCCGCGACTACGGCAGCCCCGAGGCGCTGGCCGCGTCCATCGCCGAGGAGGCCGCGGCCATGGCGACCCTGGGCGAAGCGCTGGTCGGCAGCGGCCGCCCGATCGTCGCGGCGTCCGGTACCCCGGCGGCCACCGGTCGCGCCGCCACCGAGGACGATCCGCTGCTCCTGGAGGGACCCGTCGCGGCCCGGAGCCGCTCGGTCCACGCGCTGCTCGCGCTCGCCGAACGCGAGGTGCGGGCCACGGCCGTCCGGCTGCCGCGCACCGTGCACCACCGCGGCGAGGGCGGCTTCGCCGGCCTCCTCGTCGAGAACGCGCGCCGCACCGGCGTGGCCGGGTTCCCCGGCAGCGGCGACCAGCGCTGGCCCGCCGTGCACGCCCGCGACGCGGCGGCGCTGTTCCGGCTGGCCCTCGAATCGGCACCGGGCGGAACGGCGTGGCACGCGGTGGCCGACGAGGGCGACGCGGTGCGCGACATCGCCGCGGTCATCGGCCGCAGGCTGGGCCTGCCCGTGGCGCAGGTGCCCGCGGAGACCTTCGGCCCGTTCGGCCCGATCTTCGCGGCGGACCAGCCCGCCTCCAGCACGCGCACCCGCGAAGCGCTCGGCTGGCGGCCGACGCACCCGAGCCTCCTCGCCGACCTGGAGAACGTGCGGCCCTGACGGGCCGGCCGGGAGGTCGCCGGTCAGCGGCGCGCGGGAGTCCCGCCGAGCGCGCCGAGCAGGGTGCGGACCAGCAGGTCGACGCGGGCGGCGACGCCCTCCGCGGCTTCGGCGGCGAGTTCCGGCGCGGCCGCGGGCAGCTGGTGCACCTCGTGCAGCAGCACCAGGTAGAGGCGGCGGCACCAGGCCGGGTCCGCCGCGGCGATCTCCCCGGACTCGTGGAGCCGGGTGAACAGCGCGTCGAGCCCGTCGACCACCTCGGGTTCGAGCAGCGGTTCCCGGCCCTCCGGGTCCGCGGCCAGTTCCATCGCGAAGCGGTGCCCGACCTTGAGCTCGAAGATCAGCTCGGTCAGCCGGTGCAGCGCGACCAGCGGCGGCGCGGTCTGCACCCGCGCTTCCGCGAGGCCCTTCAGGTAGCGCTCGTTGAGCTGTGCGACGAGCGCGTCCAGCAGCGCCTGCCGGGAGGAGAACCGGCGGTGCACGGTGGCGCGCGCGAGCCCGGCCGCGTCGGCGATCCGCTCCAGCGACGCGCTCGGGTCCGCCGCGAGCACGGTCGTCGCGGCATCCATGATCCGCGCCGTGCTGCGCTCGGCGTCCGCCCGCACCCGCCGTGGCCGGTTGGTCTCGTCCATGTCCCCTCCGTGGTCCGCAGCTCACCCTACCCAGCCCTAAATGATTCATGTATGTTGCAGTTATTCACTCAGCTGAGCGTGCGTAGTTCCAGTTGTCTCGCTCTCGGCGAAGGAGAACCGAAGATGGATCTGCAGCTGACCGGCGCCCGCGTGCTCGTGACCGGCGCCAGCAAGGGCATCGGCCTGGCGATCACCCGCGCCTTCCGCGCCGAGGGAGCCGAGGTCGTCGCCTCGGCGCGGCGGAACACGCCCGAGCTGGAGGCCACCGGCGCGACCTTCGTGCCCGCCGACCTCGCCACCCCGGACGGCCCGCGGCGGCTGGTCGAGACCGCCCTCGCCGCCGATCCGCGGCTCGACGTGCTGGTGAACAACGCGGGCGGCGGGAACGCCCCCGACGAGGCGCTCCGCGACCCGTTCGGCGGCGACGACGAGGTCTGGGCCGCCACCGCCGAGCTGAACCTGCACGCCGCCGTCCGCGCCACCCGCGCCGCGCTGCCCGCGCTCGTCGAGGCCCGCGGCGCGGTGGTCAACATCAGCTCGGTCAGCGCGCGGCTGGCGCACACCTCGCCGCTGCCGTACTCGGTGGCCAAGGCCGGGCTGAACGCCTTCTCCCGCGGCCTCGCCGAGAAGGTCGCCGGGTCCGGTGTCCGGATCAACGTGGTCACCCCGTCCGGAACCCGCACCGACCTGCTGACCGGGCAGGACGGCTATGGCGCCCGGCTGGCCGCGACCTTGGGCGTCGAGCACGAGGAACTGCTGCGGCAGCTGCCGAAGCAGACGGGGCTGCTCACCGAGCAGCTGATCGACCCGGCCGAGATCGCCCGCGCGGTCGTGCTGCTGGCCTCCCCGACCATGCCGAGCGCGATCGGCGAGAACTGGACCGTCGACGGCGGCACCCTCAAGGCCGCGTGACACCCCCGGAACTCGCCGATCCGCGCAGCAGGGCGGCGAGTTCCGGCACGTCCACCTCCGCGGGCCGCGGCAACCAGGCCGGTCGGCCGGCGTGCTCGGCAGGATCATCGAGGATCACCCGGGACAGCGCCGAGATCGCAGCCGTCGACCTGGCGGACCGACCGGCTCCCCCGGCGGGACCAGCGGATCAGCGGGCGGTGGACTCGGACAGTTCGGCGGCCGGGGTGTCCACTTCGGACTTCGCACGGGGTTTGAGCTCGCTGATCAGGGTGCCGATGATGATCAGCGCCGCCCCGGCAAGCGCGAGCCCCGGCAGCCGATCCCCCGCCAGGCGGCCGAAAACGCCGCCCCACACCGGTTCGCCCGCGTAGATGATGGTGGCGCGCGTCGGCGAGACCTCGCGCTGCGCCCAGTTCATCGCGATCTGGATCAGGCAGCTCGCCGCGCCGAGGCCGAGGGCCGCCACCAGCCACACCCAGGAGAACGCGGGCAGCGCCTCACCGGCGACGGGCATCATCGCCAGTGACAGCGCGCCGCTGACCAGCAGCTGCACCACGGTGACCTTGCCGAGGTCGACCTTCCCGGCGAACAACCCGATCAGCACGATCTCCGCGGCGATGGCCAGCGCGCCGACGAGCGTGGCGAGCTCCCCGCTGCTCATCGAGATCCCGGCCGCGCCCGGCCCGGCCAGCAGCACCAGCCCGGCGAAGGCGAGCGCGGCGCCGATCAGCGCCATCATCGGCGGCGCCTTGCGGAACACCGCCCACTGCAACAGCGGCACCATCGGCACGTACAGCGCGGTGATGAACGCGGAGGAACTGCTGCTGATGGTCTGCAACCCCCAGGTCTGCAACCCGTAGCCGAGGAAGATCGCGACGCCGATCGCGGCGCCCGCCCCAAGGTCGCGCAGCCCGATCCCGCGCAGCGCCCGGCGGAACACCACGAGGCTGATCGCGCCCGCGGCCAGGAACCGCACGCCGACGAAGAACAGCGGGCCGCAGTGGCGCATGGCGGTGTGGATGACCAGGAACGTCCCGCCCCAGATCACGGTGATGCCCACCAGCGCCAGCTCGTGCCGGTTCACCGCCCGACCTCGAATGTGCAACATATTGCACCACGCTATGTGTAGAATCCTGCACGTGCAAGAGCCGAGCTCGGACGTCCTGGTGCACGTCGCGGACAATCTGCGCCGCCTGCGCCACGCCACCGGCCGCAGCCAGTCCGAACTCGCCGCCGACGCCGGGCTGAGCAGGCGCACGATCATCAACCTGGAGGCGGGCGAGGCCAACATCAGCCTCTCCGGGCTCGACAAGCTCGCCCACGCCCTCGGGACGAACCTCGTCGAACTGGTGAGCCCGCCGTCCGCCCCGCCCGATCGGATCGACGCCACCGCCTGGCGCGGCGCCCACCCCGACAGCCGCGCGGTGCTCCTCGGCAGTGCGCCCGCCCGCGACGAGGCGCAGCTGTGGACCTGGAGCCTCGCCGCCGGGGACCGCTACGACGCCGAGCCCGACCCCGCCGGATGGCACGAGATGGTCTTCGTGACGGCGGGACGGCTGCGGATCGAGCGGGAGGACCAGGTGGCGGTGATCGAGGTGGGTGACTACGCGATCTACTCCAGCGCGCAGCGCTACTCCTACGTCAACGACGCCGCTGAGACGACCACCTTCGTCCGCAACGTCATCTCCTGAACCCCGCGGCCGTTCTCGCCGGATCGGGCCGCTGGTCCACTTGGGACTCGATCAGGCGCGGCGGCGCGGCGCCCGGTAGGTGAGCCCGCGCAGCAGGACCTCCGCCGGGCCGCGGACTCCCGCCCGCTCCGCCGCGAACGCCAGCACCGCGGTCAGCACCCAGGTGCCGAGACCCACGAGCGCCGCCGACCAGCTCGACAGGTGCGCGCCGACCCCGAAACCCCACGCCGCGAGCAGCGGCACGAACACCACCGACTGCGCCAGGTACCCGCTGAGCGAACGCCGCCCCAGCGCGAGCAGCATCCGCACCGGCACCGCCGGGTCGGTGCCGCGCAGCGACATCCGGTGCGCGACGAGACCGAACAGGGCCGCGTAGCCGACTCCCGCGAAGATCCCGGCGAAGAAGTGCACCGCCCCGGCGAGCGCGAGGTTCGGCAGCTCCAGCACGCCGACGTGGTGCAGCGCCAGCGGAACACCCGCCGCCCAGCCCACCGCGATCCCGGCGAACGCGGTGCCGCGCAGCAACCGCAGGTGCCGCGCGGGCTCCTCCAGCACCCGGTGCCGAGAAGCCAGCAATCCCAGCAGGAACGCCGCCGGCAGCGCCAGGGTGACGATCCCCGCAGGCAGCGCGGGCAGCCAGTTCCCCAGCCGCAGCACCACCGAAGCGAGGTAGTCGGTCTCCGCGATCGCGAGCCGCTGCGCGTCCGGCCCGGCCGCGCTCGGCACCGGCCCGGCCAGCGCCGCGCCCGCGCAGACCAGCGCGGCGAGCGCGAGCAGCACGCCGATCGTGACCTGCAGCGCGCGGTCCCCGCGGTTGAGGAACAGCGGCACGAACACCAGCCCCAGCAACCCGTAGGTGGCGAGGATGTCGCCCTGCCAGAGCAGTGCCGCGTGCACCAGCCCGAAGGCGAACATCCACAGGTGCCGGGTGCGCAGCAGCCTGCACGCCGCGCGCGGAGTCGCGCCCGCCGCGATCCGGCGCGCGTGCAGCTGCCCGATCCCGTACGCGAACAGGAACGCGAACATCGTGTGCGTGCGCGCGTCCACCACGACGATCGTGACCGCCTGCACGATCCGATCGGCGAGCCCGCCACCGGCCGGGTGCAGCAGCGCGGCACCGGTGCCTGCGGTGTACAGGAACCACGGCACGTGCGCCAAGGCGATCAGCAGCAGCATCATGCCCCGGGCCAGGTCCGGGGCGATCGCCCGCTCGGCGAGCGGGGTGGGTCGCGCCGGTGGCGCGGGCGGGTGCGGTTCGGTCGCGGTGGACACGGGTGAGCTCCTCTCGGGGGCGGACGTCGCCCATCCCACTCCGTGCCCCTGCGGCATGCTCAAGCCCGGATTCGCGGCGACCGCCGGATCTCCGCGGCCCGACGCGCCCGCACCACTCGATCCACAGTGGACTGATAGCGCCGCCTTGACATCGCGGGGCGGGACCGCAAGCTGAGGTGGACCCGGCACCGATCCGAGGACGGTCCAGCATGGAACTGCGGCACCTGGCGGCCTTCGTGGCCGTGGCCGAGGAACTGCACTTCGGCCGCGCGGCCGTCCGGCTGCACATGGCGCAGTCGCCGCTGAGCAGGCAGATCCGGTTGCTGGAGCGCGATCTGGGCGTCGAGCTGTTCGACCGCGGCACCCGCGCGGTCGCGCTCACCCCGGAAGGGGCCGCGTTCCTCGAACCGGCGCGGCACGCGCTCACCGCCGCCGACCGCGCCCGGCACGCGGCGGCCGCCGCCCGCAGCGGGCACCTGGGGCGGGTGAGCGTCGGGTTCGCGGGCGCCACCGGCAACGCGAGCCTGCCCGTCCTGACCCGCGCGGTGCGGTCCGCCCTGCCCGGCGTCGACCTGGACCTGCGGGGGCAGACCTACTCGGGGCGCGCGCTGGACGAGGTGGTGGACGGAACGCTGGACCTCGGGTTCATCGCGCTGCCCGCGCAGCAGGGCGTGGCGACCCGGGTGGTGCGCCGCGAGCGGCTGCTGGTGGCGCTGCCGGACACCCACCCGCTGGCCGGCCGGGACGAGGTGGCGCTGGCCGACCTCGCCGGCGAACCGCTGGTGACCTTCCCCGACGGCACCGGCTCGGCGGTCCGCGAGGCCGGGCTGCGGGCCTGCCGCGACGCCGGGATCGCCCCGCGGATCGTGCAGGAGGCTCCGGACGCCTACACCGTGCTGACGCTGGTGGGCGCCGAGGTCGGGGTGGCGATCATGGTGGACTCCTCGCGGCGGATCCGCACCGACCACGCGGTGCTGCGCCCGATCAGCGGGCCCGCACCGGTGCTGCCGATCGCGCTCGCCTGGCGCCCGGACGACCCCTCCCCCGCGCTGCGGGAAGTGCTGCGCGTCGCCGAGGAAGTGCTGCCGACCCCGATCGATGCCGATCCGGTCTGAATCACGTCGATTCTCGTCTTGGACAGGTCTCGGAGCGGCGTGCCAGTGTGCTGGCGATCACGTCGTCCGCGGTCCGCCCCGCATCCCCGGACGGCGATCCCGCTCGATCGCGACAAGGGAGTCCGCGATGACGACAGCCCCGTCCCCCGGCGCTCCACCGGAGCGCGGCGGACCCCGCGACGCGCGGCGCGCCGGGATCGCCGCGTTCGTCGGCACCACCGTCGAGTGGTTCGACTTCTACGTGTACGGCTCCGCCTCGGCGCTGGTGTTCGGGAAGGTGTTCTTCCCCGACGTGTCCCCCGCACTGGGCACCCTCGCCGCGTTCGGCACGTTCTGGGTCGGCTTCCTCGCCCGCCCGCTCGGCGGCGTGCTCTTCGGGCACCTCGGTGATCGCCGCGGCCGCAAGAGCGCGCTGATCACGACGCTGCTGCTGATGGGCCTGGCCACCGCCGGGATCGGGTTCCTCCCCGGTTACGCCGCGATCGGGCCCGCCGCGCCGGTGCTGCTGATCGTGCTGCGCATGGTCCAGGGCGTCGCCGTCGGCGGCGAGTGGGGTGGCGCGGTGCTCATCGCCACCGAGTACGCCCCGCCCGGGCGAAAGATCCTCTACGGGGCGTTCGCGCAGCAGGGCTCGCCGGTGGGGAACCTGCTGGCCACGCTCGCCTTCCTCGCCATCGCCCGGCTCTCCGAGCCCGCGTTCACCGACTGGGGCTGGCGGGTGCCGTTCCTGCTGTCGGTGGTGCTGGTGCTGGTCGGGTTGTTCATCCGGCTGCGGCTGGACGAGACGCCGGAGATGGCGGCGCTGCTGCGGCAGCGGCGGACCGACCGGATCCCGCTGCTGGAAGTGCTGCGCGAGCACCGCGGGATCGTCGCGCTCGGCGTGGGTGCGGGCGCGGCCGGGGTCGCCATCACCTACGTCAAGACCACCTTCGCCCTGTCCTGGGCGACCGCGGAGCTGGGGTTCGACCGCAACGCGTTCCTCACCACCATCACCCTCGCGCTGGTCGTGCAGGTGCTGGTGCAGCCGTTCGGGGCGGTGCTGGCGAGCCGGATCGCGCTGCGCCGCGCGGTGCTGTGGATGCTGCTGCCGGAAGTGGTGCTGCTGCCGTTGATGTTCGTGCTGGTGCGCACCGGCGAGTTCTGGCCCGCGACGATCGGGATGGCCGTGGCGACCGTGCCGCACGCGCTGTTCTACGCGGCGCTGGCGGGAATCCTGTCCCAGGTCTTCCCCGTGGGCGTGCGCTACACGGCCAGCTCGCTGGCCTACCAGCTGTGCACCACCCTGTTCGCCGGCACCGCGCCGCTGCTCGCGCAGTTCCTGCTGACGAGCACCGGATCGATTTGGGCGGTCGTCGGGCTCGGCCTGTCCTACGTGGTGATCTCGCTGGTCTGCACGACCGCGCTGATCCGCCGCACCGCACCGGAATCCGCCCCGCAGAGGAGCCTCGCGTGAACTTCGCCGACCACGATCCCGCCCTGCGCCCCTTGCTCGACCGGCTGCTCGCACCGGCGGACCGCGCCCGGGTCGAGCCGCTGCTCGCCGAGCTGGGGCGGGTCGCCGCCGAGGACGTCGACCCGCTCGCCGCGACCGCGGACCGCAACCCGCCGGTGCTGCGCTCGTTCTCCCCGGCGGGCGACCGGATCGACCAGGTCGAGTTCCACCCCGCCTACCGGGAGCTGGCGGAGGTCGCGTTCCGCCGCTTCGGCCTCGCCGCCATGTCGCACCGGCCGGGGGTGAACGGCTGGCCCGGCCGGACCCCGCACGTGGTGAAGTACGCGCTGTCCTACCTGTTCGTGCAAGCGGAGTTCGGCCTCGCGTGCCCGCTGTCCATGACGGACTCGGCGGCGCGGGTGCTGCGGTTGTTCGACGAGCGGCGCTACGCCGCCGAGATCGACCGGCTCACCTCGACCGATCCGGCGATCGCCGCGACCGGGGCGATGTTCATGACCGAAGTGGACGGCGGCACCGACCTGGCCCGCACCGCGACCGAGGCCACCGAGCACGGCGACCGGTGGACGCTGCGCGGCCGGAAGTGGTTCGCCTCCAACGTGTCCGCGGACTACGTGCTCACCTTGGCGAAGGTTCCCGGGCAGGGTTCCGGAACCCGCGGGCTCGGCATGTTCCTGCTCCCGCGGCTGCGCCCCGACGGCACCCGCAACGCGATCCGCATCGACCGGCTCAAGGACAAGCTCGGCGCCCGCTCCATGGCCAGCGGCGAGGTCACCTTGGAGGACGCGGTCGCGTGGCCCGTCGGCGACCTGGCCCGCGGGGTGCCGCAGATGCTGGAGATGGTGAACGTGTCCCGGCTGTCGAACGCGATGCGCTCGGCCGCGCTGATGCGGCGCGCGGTGCGGGAAGCGGTGCTGCACACCAGATCCCGGGTCGTGTTCGGCGACGCGCTGTTCGACCAGCCGCTGATGCGCGCCACGCTGCTGCCGCTGCTGCTGGACGCCGAGGCCGCGCTGGGCCTCGTGCTGGAATCCGCCGCGCAGCTGGACCGGGCCGACACCGGGGACGAGCCCGCCCGCGCGCTGGTGCGGGTGCTGACCCCGCTGGCGAAGCACTCGATCTGCAAGCGGGCCCGGCAGGTCACCGGGGAGGCGATGGAGATCCGCGGCGGCAACGGCTACGTCGAGGACTGGGTGGACCCGCGGCTGCTGCGCGACGCGCACCTCGGCTCCATCTGGGAGGGCTCGTCGAACGTGATCGCGCTGGACGTGCTGCGCTGCCTGCGCAAGGAGCACGCGCACCACCGGCTCGCCGAGTACTACGGCGACCGGGTTCGGTCGCTGCAGCACGCCGAGAGCGCGGCCGCCGCGGCCGAGCTCGCCGAGCGGTGGGCGGGCGCCCGCGACGTGGGAGACCGGCTGGTGACCGCGGCGGACGCCGACGGGCAGGCCGGGATCGGGCGGTACGCCGAGGACCTGGCCGGGCTGCTGATGAGCACGCTGCTGCTGGAGCACGCCGACGCCCTGCTGCACCGCGGCAGCGGGCACCGGGAGCTGCTCCTCGCGCACGCCCACCTGCGGCGGCTGGTCGATCCGCGCGCCGTGCCCGCGCCCGCGCTCGCCCACCTGGACGCCCTCGCCGAGGGCGGCGCCGTGCCCGCGGACGCCGCCGCGGCCGTGCTCGACGGAGGTCTCACCCATGCCTGACACCGATCCGGCGGCACCGCGCAGCGCCCGCCCGCTGCACGGGATCAAGGTCGTCGACCTGTCGAAGATCCTCGCAGGCCCGTACGCGTCGATGACGTTCGCCGACCTCGGCGCCGATGTGATCAAGGTGGAGCACCCGGACGGCGGCGACCCCACCCGCCAGTGGGGCCCGCCGTTCCAGGGCCCGGACGCCACCTACTACCTGGCGACGAACCGGAACAAGCGGTCGGTGGCGCTGGACCTCAAGTCCGAGGAGGGGCAGCGGGAGGCGCACCGGCTGATCGCCGAGGCCGACGTGCTCGTGGAGAACTTCCGGCCGGGCAGCGGCCTGCAGCGGCTGTTCGACCGCACCGCGCTGACCGAGCGCTACCCGCGGCTGGTGGTGCTGCACCTGTCCGCCTACGGCGATCAGGGGCCGCTGCGGGACGAACCGGGCTACGACATGATCGCGCAGGCCATGTCCGGGCTGATGTCGCTGACCGGTGAACCGGACGGCCCGCCGGTGAAGGCCGGGCTGGCCGCGGGCGATCTGGGTGCGGCGCTGTTCGGCATCATCGGGGTGCTCTCGGCACTGGTGGAGCGGGATCGCACGGGGCTCGGGCAGTGCGTGTCGACCTCGCTGTACGAGTCGCAGCTGGCGCTGCACATCAACTGGGCCACCGGCTACTTCGCGACCGGCGAGGTCCCGTCCCGGCTCGGGTCCGGACACCCGAACCTGGTGCCGTACCAGGCTTATCCGGCTTCGGACGGGCATTTCGTGATCGCGGTGGGCAACAACGAGCTGTGGGGCCGGTTGTGCGAGCTGATCGGCCGGCCGGAGCTGGCCGACGACCCGCGCTACGCGCTGAACCGGGACCGGGTCGCGCACCGCGCCGAGCTGACCGCGGAGCTGGAGCGCACGCTGCGCACCGGCACCGTCGCCGGGTGGTGCGCGCTGCTGGCGGAGGGCGGCGTGCCGGTGGCGCCGATCCAGACGCTCGCGGAGGTCTACGCGCATCCGCAGACCCGGGAGCTCGGCATCGTGCAGGAGGTCGAGCACCCGGTCGCGGGGCCGTTGCGCCAGGTCGCGTTCCCGGTCAGCTACCAGGGGAACCGGCCCGCGGTGCGCACCGCACCACCGCTGCTCGGCGAGCACACCGACGAAGTCCTCGGCTGACCGCCCGAACCTGCCCTGCAAGCCGTGCCCGTTTCCCGTCAGCGGCGAAGCCGCTGAGCCGACCACCAGAGCAACCGGCACCGCCGCGGGTCCTCAGCGGCTTCCTCGCGAGGACAGCGTTTTCGCCTCGTGGCGGAGAGCCACCGGTGAAAACGATCCCGCAGCGGGGAAGCCGCTGACTGCCTGTCCCTGACCCTCGACGGGTCTTGTCCGTTTCCTGTCAGCGGCGAAGCCGCTGAGTAGCCGACCACCTGAGACACCGGCACCGCCGCGGGTTCTCAGCTGCTTCCTCGCGAGGACAGCGTTTTCTCCTGTGGCGGAGCCACCGGTGAAAACGATCCCGCAGCGAGAATCCCGCTGAGGCTCCGCCACCCAGCCTTCCTCGCAACGGGAACAGCGAAGAAAAACGCCTTTCAAAAGAGCATTCTGTCGAGGACCATTTTTCTGCTTGCTCTGACGTGTCCGAGCGCGAGTTCCGCGGCCCGATCACCGTCCCCGCCCGCGATGGCGGCGTGCAGTTCGTCGTGTTCGCGGCACACGCGTTCGGGCTCCAGGTTGAGCCGGAACAGCCAGGCGAGCCTGCCGTGCAGCGGTTCCAGCACGTTGGCGAGCAGCGCGTTCCCGGACAGCGCCACGATCCGGTCGTGGAATTCGGTGTTGGCGGCGGACATCGCGTCCACGTCGCCGTCGGTCCACGCCTGCCGGGCGCGCCGGGCGAGCTCGCCGAGCCGGGCGGCGTCGTCGGTGCCGGCGCGGGTGGCGGCGAGCCGGGCGGCGAGCGCTTCGAGGGCTTCGCGGACGTCGAAGAGCTCTTCGACCTGGTCGCGGTCGAGGCTGCGGACGAACACGCCGCGCCGGTGCGGCGCGACGTCGACGAGCCCTTCGCTCTGCAGCATGCGGATCGCTTCGCGGACCGGCACTCGGGAGACGCCGAACTCGGCGGCGATCTGCTGCTCGTAGAGCCGGTCGCCGGGTCGGAGGCGGCCGTCGCTGATGCGGTCCTGCACCGCTCGCCGCACTTGTTCGCGCAGCGGCAGCCGTTCGTCGTCCGCCACCGGCACACCTCTCCCCCGAGTTCCCGCCCCCACTCTACGAACCGGGGCGGGCGCGGCGTCCGTGCCACTCCGCCCCGGCGGGCGGGTGGAGCCGTGGTCCGGTCAGGCGAGCCACTTCTCGGCGATGTGGGCGGCGAGCCGCGGCAGCAGGTCGGCGGCTTCGCGGATGCAGCGCTGCGGGTCGGGTTCGACGTCGGTGAGCGCGTACACGTCGGCGAATCCGGCGTCGCGGAGCCGTTCGGGCGCGAGGGAGCAGCGCCCGGCGACGGCGATGGCGGGCACTCCGGCCGCGGCGGCCCTGGCGGCGACAGCGGCGGGGCCCTTGCCGTGCAGGGTCTGCTCGTCGACGGAGCCCTCGCCGGTGAGCACGAGCGCGGCGCCGGGCAGCGCGGCGTCGAAGCCGACGAGTTCGAGCACGAGGTCGGCGCCGGGCCGTTGCCGCGCGCCGAGGACGGCGAGCGCGGCGTAGCCGACGCCGCCCGCCGCTCCGGCGCCGGGTTCGTCGGCGGCGTCGCGCCCACCTGCGCGGCTGACGGCACCGGACCAGCTGCGCAGCGCGGCGTCGAGCAGCCGCACCTGGGTGGGGTCGGCGCCCTTCTGCGGCCCGTACACGTGCGCGGCGCCGTGCTCCCCGAGCAGCGGGTTGTCCACATCGGACGCGAGCACGATGTCGGCGTCGACGAGGCGCGGGTCGAGCCCGCTGAGGTCGACTTCGGCGAGTTCGACGAGCCCGCCACCGCCGGGGGGCAGCGGTCGTCCGGCGTCGGCGAGCAGCCGGGCGCCGAGCGCGGCGAGCATGCCCGCGCCGCCGTCGGTGCAGGCGCTGCCGCCGACGCCGAGCACGATGGTGCGGGCGCCCGCGTCGAGCGCGGCGCGGATCAGTTCTCCGGTGCCGAAGCTGGAGGCGGTCATCGGCGCGAGCTCGCGGGTGGGCAGCAGCGCGAGCCCCGACGCGGAGGCGAGTTCGACGACGGCCTTCCCCTCCTGGAGCGCGAAGTCGGCGGCCAGCGGTGTCCCGACGGGGCCGGTGACGCGCGCCTGCATCCGCCGGTACCCGGTGGCGATCGCGGCGTCCACGGTGCCGTCCCCGCCGTCGGCGATGGGAGCGAGCCGCACCTCGACGCCGGGCAGTCCCGCGGCGAGCGCGTTCGCCACGTCGGGGGCGGTGAGCGACCCCTTGAACTTGTCCGGCGCGATCAGGACGGGACCGGGCACAGTGCTCCCCCTCGGGCTTGCGGCGGTGACTCGCACATTCCACCCGACTCGCCCGATCAGGGGAACCCCGGCGGGCGGCGTTCGGCGGGTGGTGCTGCGCCGGGATCGGTGCCGCGGAGCCGAAGGGCCTTCGTCGCCAGGCCTTTCCGTCCGAATCGGGGGGCCGGGGGCGCGATCACATCTCGGTCACGGAGGGTTTCCGGTGGCACGCCGCGGCTTCCGCTCCGCCCGTGCGGCGGGTCGCCCCGAGCGCCCGCGGCTCGCGGGAGCCCGGTTCACCCGCTGGGTCAACGGCACGTTGACACCCCGTGGTGCCGGTCGTAGCTTCGGCTCGCAGGTGCGCCGCCGCCCGCCGGTGCGCGCGAGCCCGCGGATCGGCCGCGACGCGGCCCGCCCGGAGGGGGAGGCCATGCCCGCGCCCGACCGCTTCAACGCCGCCGCCCGAGCCGACCTGCTGCCGGAGCTGCGCGCCTGCCTGGACGTGCCGCGCTGGGCCGAGCGGGTGTGCGATGCGCGACCCTACGACTCCCCCGGTGCGGTGCTCGCGGTGGCCGATGCGGCCGCCCGCGAGCTCACCCCGGACGAGGTCGGCGCCGCGCTCACCGCGCATCCCCGCATCGGCGAACGGCCGGCGGGCGCGGCCACCACCGCCGCCTGGTCCCGCGCCGAGCAGTCCGGTGTGGACTCCGAGGACGCGGAGCTGCGGGCCGCGCTGCGGGAGGGGAACGCGGCCTACGAGCGGAGGTTCGGGCACGTGTACCTGGTATGCGCCGCCGGTCGCGGTGGCGCGGAGCTGCTGGCGGTGCTGCGCTCCCGGATGCACCACGATCCGCGCACCGAGCTGCGCGTGGTCGCCGACGAACTGCGCAAGATCGCGCTGCTGCGCTTGGGGAAGGTGATCGGATGAGTGCCGTGACCACGCACGTGCTGGACGCCTCGCTGGGCCGCCCGGCCGCCGGGATCGCGGTCCGGCTGGAGGGCATGGAGGGCGCCGAGCCGATCGCGGCGGGCGTCACCGACGAGGACGGCCGCGTCGGCTCGCTCGGCCCGGAGGTGCTGGCGCCCGGCGACTACCGGTTGACCTTCGACACCGGCGCCTACTTCGCGGCGCGCGGCACCGCGTCGTTCTACCCGCTGGTGCAGATCACCTTCCGCATCGCCGATCCCGCGCAGCACCACCACGTTCCGCTGCTGCTGAGCCCGTTCGCCTACTCCACCTACCGAGGGAGCTGATAGCCGTGGGCATCGTGCCGGGACCGAACCAGTACGGCAAGGCCGAGATCAGGTTGGTCGCGGTGGACCGCGGCACCGCCCGGCACGAGATCCGGGATCTCACCGTCAGCACCGCGCTGCGCGGGGACTTCGCGGCGGCGCACCGCACCGGGGACAACGCGAACGTGCTGCCGACGGATTCGCAGAAGAACACCGCCTACGCGTTCGCGAAGCGGTATCCGATCGGCGAGGTGGAGGATTTCGCGCTGCGGCTGGGGAAGCACTTCGTCGCGAGCCGGGAACCGGTGCGGGGCGCGCGGATCACGGTCGCCGAGCACGGGTGGGAGCGCATCGAGGTGGACGGCGCGGGCCACGACCACGCGTTCCGCCGCAGCGGCGCGGAGACGCGGACCGCGGCCGTCACGGTCGACGGCGGCGACGTGCACGTGGTGAGCGGGATCGAGGACCTGGTGGTGCTCAAGTCGACCGGCTCCGAGTTCCACGGCTTCCCGCGGGACGAGTACACGACGTTGCCGGAGACCTCGGATCGCGTCCTGGCGACGGCGGTGTCGGCGCGCTGGCGGCACCTGGGCACCGAGGTGCCGTGGGCGGCGAGCTTCGCCTCGGTGCGCGCGGCGCTGCTGTCCGCGTTCGCGACGACGCACAGCCTGGCGTTGCAGCAGACGCTGCACGCGATGGGCGAGGCGGTGCTGGCGTCGCACCCGGACATCGCCGAGGTGCGGCTGTCGCTGCCGAACAAGCACCACTTCCGGGTGGACCTGGAACCGTTCGGACTGGACAACGACAACGAGGTCTTCTTCGCCGCGGATCGCCCGTACGGCCTGATCGAAGGGATCGTCACCCGCGACGACGTGCCCGAGGCACCGATGGCCTGGTACGGCCTCCCCGAGTTCTGATCCCGCCGCACCGCGGGTGACCGGACCGGTCACCCGGTCTGTTCGCCCGACCCGATGGGACGGCCGTGCACCTGCTGGATTTCGCGGTCCGGAACGGGTCGCGGGGCGGCAGCGGCGGCGCGCACGGTGAACCACCGGATCGAGTGTCACTCGTGGGGTGAATGTGTCCGGCGGGACGCGCGGGGCGCCGGTGGACTGGTGGGGCTGCCGACGAAGGGGAACCCGTGCCGCGACCATGCCGCCACCTGAGCCTGACCGCCGCCGTGCTGCTGCTCCTCGCGCCACCCGCCGCGCTCGCCGACGAGCGCGCCGCCGGGACGAGCGCCGGGAAGGTCATCGATCGCAACTTCCCGGACCCCGACGTGCTGTCCCACAACGGGGAGTACTACGCGTACGCCACCAACACCGCGGGCTCGAACGTGCAGCTCGCGACCGCCACCGACGCGGAAGGACCGTGGCAGCGGCAGCCGGACGCGCTGCCGTCCCTGCCGCCGTGGGTGGGCCCGTCCGAGAACGGCGGCCTGAACGTGTGGGCGCCGGACGTGAGCGAACGCTCCGACGGCACGTTCCTGCTGTACTACACCGCGCACCACAGCGGCTCCGGCCACCAGTGCATCGGCGCCGCCGTCGCGGATTCCCCCACCGGTCCGTTCGAGCCGACGAGCCCGGATCCGCTGATCTGCGCACCCGGCCAGGGCGACGTGATCGACCCGGCGAGCTTCGTCGACGACGACGGCAGCCGGTACCTGCTGTACAAGGATTCCCGGGGCAGCCAGGCCCGCAGCGGCCCGTCGACCATCCACATGAGACCGGTTGCGGCCGACGGGCTCGCCCCCACCGGCCGGGACGTCCCGCTGCTGCGGGCGGACCGCCCGGAGGAGGCCGGGGTGGTGGAGGCGCCGACGCTGGTGCGCCGCCCGCAGGGATACGTGCTGCTGTACTCGGGGAACACGTTCTACAGCGGCGATTACTTCACGAACTTCGCGACGGCGCCGAGCCCGACCGGCCCGTTCACGAAGGCGCCGGGTGCGCTGCTGAGCCGGGAGTCGCTCGGCGGCGCGGTGACGAATCCCGGCGGGCAGGACGTGTTCGACGACGGCGAGCTCATCGCGTTCCACGGCGATCTCGCGGAGCCGCCCGGCGATCGCGGCATGTGGATGGCGGAGCTGTCCTGGGACGGGCTGAATCCCCTGCTGTAGCAAGAAGTTTCCTCTTGAACGATCAGGCCTTTCCACCCGATCGTGCAGCCTCGGAACGGTTCTGCGCGGGGCGGCTCCCGGCTATCGTTCCGATCAGTCCCGCGCGGTGCACGATCTCGTTGCGCGGCACGGGGCGAGGGAGGCAATGGACCCGATGTCCTCTGTGGACATCGGGTCCGTTTTATCCGTTCGACGCTGCTCCGTTCAGCGCAATTCGCTGCGCTGCTCGTCCCATTCTGGACTCGGACGTGTATCGGGCCGGAACGTCGGTGGTCAGGCTGTCGTTGATCGCCTGAACTTTTCACCGAACTCCGGGAGCAGCCCATGCGTTTACGGGCCCTCGCAATCACGGTCGCAGGCTTGACCGCGCTCGCCGCGCCGTCCGCCTCCGCCGCCGCCACCCAGGACCCCCTCGCTGGTCAGCAGTGGGGCCTCGACCAGATCCACGCCGAACAGGCCTGGCAGACCAGCACCGGCGCCGGGCAGGTCATCGCCGTCGTCGACACCGGTGTCGACCTCGACCACCCCGACCTGCGCTCGCAGCTGGTCCCGGGCGCCACCTTCACCTGCGGCGGCGGTCCCGCGCCGTGCGGCAACGGTGACTGGCGCGGGCCGGACGGCGTCGGCCAGGAGACCGACGTGCACGGCACGCACGTGTCCGGGATCGCCGCGGCCGCCGCGAACAACGGCGTCGGTGGCGCCGGTGTCGCGCCCGACGCGAAGATCATGCCGGTGAAGGTCCTGGAAGACGGCAAGGGCGATTTCGCCGAGATCGGCGCGGGCATCCGCTACGCCGCCGACCACGGCGCCAACGTCATCAACCTGAGCCTCGGCGCGCAGCCCGGCTCCCAGCTGCTGACGCTGCTCGGGCTCCAGGCGCAGGCGAAGGACGCCGTCGACTACGCCCGCGAGAAGGGCGTCGTCGTCATCGCCTCGGCGGGCAACGAGACCGCGCCGCTGTGCGACACCCCGGCGTGGGAGCGGGGCGCCATGTGCGTCGCCGCCACCGACCGCGCCGAGAAGAAGGCCTCGTACTCCAACTTCGGCCTGAAGCTGGACTTCAAGGCCGTGGCCGCCCCCGGCGGTGCGGGCGACGGCACCTGCGAGGGCGACATCGTCTCCACCGTGCCGCGCGGCACCGGCACCAAGTGCGGGGACCCGGACTACGACGCGCTCGCCGGCACCTCGATGGCCGCGCCGATGGTCACCGGCGTCGCCGCGCTGCTCACCGCCCAGGGCCGCACCGCCGACCAGGTGGAGCAGGCGCTGATCGACACCGCGCACTCCCCCGGCAGCGACAAGACCGGGCAGTTCAGCCTGCTCACCGGGCACGGCGTCATCGACGCCGCCGCCGCGGTCGCGCAGCCGATCTCCCAGCCGTGATCCCGCGGTGGGCGGCCCGCATCGGGTCGGGCCGCTCACCACGGTTCGGCTAGCGGTCAGCGGTCAGGGCTCAGCGGTCAGCTGTCAGCGGTCAGCGGTCGAAACGGCCCGATTCGAGGCCGCGGAGGAACGCAGTCCAGCGGGCCGGGGAGACGGTGAGCCGCCCGTCCGCCACCGCCTTCGAGTCCCGCACCGCGACGAAGTGGGGCGATAACGCCACTTCCACGCAGTTGTACTGGTTGCTACGGCTGCTCTTCCGCCAGTTCAGCTCACTCATCGGTCATAGTGGCCTTCGCCGACCCCGCTCAGGAACCGCCGCCAGTCCCGCGTCGAGAACGACAGGGAACCGGCCGCGCGATCCTTGGAGTCCCGGACCGCTGCCGCGTCCTGCGACAACGCCACCTCCACGCAGTTGTCAAATGCGTTGCTCCGCGAACTCTTGCGCCACATCGGTTCGGTCATGATGTCGTTCCCCTTCCGCCCAACAGTCGCAGTGGGAGGTTTTGATCCCGAACAGGAAACGTTGCCACGCGCGCGACGAGAACGACAAGAACCCGGCCGCGCGATCCTTCGAATCCCGAATGGCCGCGGACTCAGGCAAAAGAGCCACCTCTACGCAGTTGTAGTCACCGCTGTACGTGCTCGTCCGCCAGTTCGGTTCAGCCATCGTCCGGCTCACCACCAGAACGCCCGGCGTCGAGGCCCGCCAGGAACCGCCGCCAGTCCCGCGTCGAGAACGACAGGGAACCGGCCGCGCGATCCTTGGAATCCCGGACCGCCACGGACGTCGACGATAACGCCACCTCGACGCAGTTGTGGTAAGCGTTGCTCCTAGAGCTCTTCCGCCACACCCAGTCGCTCATCGGACAGTCCCTCCGCGGCTTCCTTGATCAACTCCAGTGATTCGCGCTCACCCAGCGCGATATCGTCCACTTCGTTGCAGGTTTCCACGACCAGTCGCAGATCGACAGCTTCGGCGAGGCATACGGCGAAACCCTGCGACTCGACGAAGGCGTAGCCCGTGCCGTCCGCGAGCTCGAAGTAGCTGAACGCTCCGTTCAACACCCGGTGCGCCGGAGCGGACAACGGGATCACGCGGATCTCGACGTTCGGTCGGCGCCCGACGCTGATCAGGTGTTCGAGCTGCAACCTCAGCGCCGTTTCACTGCCCAGGGTCCTGCTCAACGCGGACTCGTCGATCACGAAGCGGACGTGCGGAGGCCTCGGCCTGGACAGCACTGCTTGCCTGCCGAGCCTCGACGCCACCCGGCGTTCCACTTCGCGCGGTTGCAGACCGGCGCTCGCCATCAGGCAACGGGTGTAGTCGGCCGCCTGCGCTAAACCCGGGATCAGGGCCAGTTCCACGCACGTGATCTTCGCGGCTTCGCGTTCCAGCACGAGCAGGCTCGCGAGCTGCTCGGACATGCCGTCGCCCAGCGCCAGCCACGCGGACGTCTCGTTCGACTCGCCGACGCGGTCCAGCAATTCCTGCTTGTCGTCACCGATGACGCCGAACAACGCGCACAGCGCGCTCACCTCCTCGCGATCCGGGGCGCGCGTGCCGCGCTCGGTCCGGCTGATCGAGGAACGTGAGACACCCAGGGCCGCCGCCACCGATCGGGTGGTCATTCCGCGATTCTCCCGCAAGGTGCGCAGTCGCACGCCGAGCCCGAGCTGACGCAGGGCTTCTGATTGCCGCATTCCATGACCTCCGGATTCCGGCGTGGGATCGGTTCGAGAACTGACCGGATTTGCAGCGCGACAATCCGCTGAACTGCGGCGTCACACATTCGCTGGGCCAGAAGGTAGCGATCTACCTTTCGATTCGTCAGCGGTTCGCCCGGTGATCGAACCGAAAGGAGGACGGTCGTGGCGTTGCCCCACCCGTACCGGTGCAGCAGGCCGGTGGCGTTCTGGATCGTCGGCCTGGCGCTGCACCTGCGGCACGCCACCCCGTCCCGGCCGGGCGCGCTACCCGGCGGGGCGCGGGCGGCGACGTTGTGCGGCACCCGGATCCGCGTCCCGTTCGACACGCCACCGCCGCGCCGGCCGCGCTCCGCCGACATCACGGCGCGCTGCCCGCAGTGCGCCGAGTTCGCCGCGGAGCACGACTACCTCCTGCTCACCTGGGACTTCTGAGCCCCTGACCCGGTCCGCGGCGGGACCTCCCCGACACCGCCCCGACCGGCCGGTGGCCGGGCGCACCCCCTCCGACCAGCGCCCGGCCACCACCCCGGAGTGAACGGACCGTTCGTCCAGCCAGACGAGGCGAACGGTCCGTTCACCCCGAACCCGCCGAGTCAACGGACCGTTCGACCAACCAGACCGGACGAACGGCCCGTTCACCCAGGTTCTCGTCGAGTGAACGGACCGTTCGACCAACCAGACCGGACGAACGGCCCGTTCACCCAGGTTCTCGTCGAGTGAACGGACCGTTCGACCAGCCAGATCAGGCAAACGGTCCGTTCACCCCGAACCCGCCGGGTGAACGGACCCTTCGTCCAACCAGACCGGACGAACGGTCCGTTCACCCGGACCTGCGTATCCCGTGGGCAGAGTGAGCGGACCGTTCATCCAGCGGAACGAGAACCGGAGTGGCAGCTCGACTTCAGGCGCCGAGGTCCGCGGCGAGCCGGTCCGCGACGGTGCGGGGTTCGCGGCCGAGGAGTTCCGCCAGCAGCGAGCCCGGTTCGGCGAAGTACCCCGCCCGCGCAGCCTGGTAGAAGGTGAGCAGGAGTCGAGCCACCTGCTCCGGCACACCGCTCGCGATCTGGTCGGCGACCCACTGCTCGTCATCCACGACGATCCGTCCGATGGCACGACCGGTGAGGTCAGAGGCGATCCGGCCGAGATCGTCGAAGGTGACGGCGGTCGGCGCGGCGAGGGTGGCAGGGCCGTCGAGGGTGCGGTCACCGGCGAGGAGGACGGCGGTGGCCTCGGCCACCTCGTCGCGGTCGGTGTACGGGACGGGTCCGTCGTCCGGCCGAGCGATCGCGCCGGTCAGCTGCCACGGGCCCAGGACCTGGTCGAGCGGGCCGTAGGCGCCGTTGCGCAGCGCGGTCCAGTCGACTCCGGAGTCGGCGAGGAACGCCTCGGTGGCGACGTGGATGCCCGAGGGCCGGTACGGGTTGCCGGGGACGGCGCCGTGCTGGCTCGTGTAGACGATCCGCCGGGCACCGGCCGCGACCGCGGCTTCGACGGCACCGCGGTGCAGGCCGACGACGTCGGCGGCCGGATCGTTGCCGGACACCAGGAGGACCTGCTCGGCACCGGCGAACGAGTCGCGCAGCGCGACCGGGTCCTCGTAGGAGCCCCGGCGCACCCGCACGCCGCGGTCGGCGAAGTGCTGCGCCCGGGTGACGTCGCGGACGCTGACGCCGATCCGCTCGGCGGGCACGCGCTCCAGGAGGTGCTCGACGATGGCAGCGCCCAGCTCACCGGTGGCGCCGGTGACAACGATCATCTGCTCGACCTTTCCGGACATCCGCCCAGGTGACCGACGCCCCGCACAAGTTGACCCGAGGGGTCAATCTAGCCTTCGGCCCTGACCGTAAGTAAGCTGACCCAAAGAGTCAAGTTATGGCGGCGCACGACAGGAAGAGGCGACGATGCCCGGCGCGGTACCTCCGGAACCCCAGCTGCGCGCCGACGCCCGGCGCAATTCCGAACAGATCCGCTCCGCTGCGATCGGTGCCTTCCAGGGCCAGGGCCTGGCCGTGCCGCTGGAAGAGGTCGCCAAGGCGGCGGGGGTGAGCAAGGCGACGATCTTCAACCGGTTCGGCGGGCGGATCGGCCTCATCGAAGCCGTCATCGAAGAGGTCGTGACGAACGAGCTGTGCGCCGTCATCGACCGCGCGCGGGCCATCGACGACGCCGGCGAGCGGATCGAGCACTACCTCACCGCGATCCGCGACCTCCAGTACCGCCAGCCCGCCGTCAACGACGTCCTGCTGCAGACCTACCCGGACTCGCCGCAGCTCGTGGAGATCTGCCGCGCCGGAAGCGAGGCCAACGAGGAAATCGTCGCGGCGGCCCGCACCTCCGGCGTGCTGCGGCCGGAGTTCACGGCGAGCGACCTGCACGCGCTCGTCCACGACAACGCCCTCGTCCTCAAGCACGGCCCGCGGCCACCCCGGGAGGACTACGACCGCCGCACCACGTACCTCCTGGCCGGGATCCGGGGACGCTCCACCACCGGCGGACGCTGACGCACCGCCGCCCGCGACCGGAGTGAACGGACCGTTCGCCCAACGAGATGAGGCAACCGGTCCGTTCACTCCCCGCCCAGCACGAGTGAACGGACCGTTCGACCAACTAGACGGGACGAACGGTCCGTTCACCCGCGGCGAGCACGTTTCGACCCCGTCCGGTATGCCCGTTCTTCGCGTACGCTGGCAGGAGATGATCTCGCCGACCGGGATCGGCACCGGCCGCCACCAGGAGGTCCACAATGGACTTGGGCAAGCTGTTCAACTCGCTGTCCCCCGCCAAGCACAGCCACCGCTCCTCCCGCGACAGCAGCGACCGCCACCGCCACCACCGCGGGCACAGCGGCTCCAGCAGCGATCACCGCCGCCGTCGCCGCGACAGCTCCAGCCGCAGCGGCTCGGGCCGTCGACGCCACCGCAGCCGCAGTTGAGCGCTGCACCGGCCCCGGACGAAGCCAGCTCGTACTACGACGAAGGTGACTGGGGCCCGCCCGGGCCCGCCCTCGGACCGGGCGAGCACCTGGCCCCCGGGTATCGCGTGATCTCGTTGCTGCGGCGGGGAAACCGCCTCGACGTCTACGACCTGTGGAGCGAGGAACGCGACTGCCGCTGCATCGGCAAGACGTTGCGGCCCGAACGCGCCGCGGACTCCACGGCGGCGGAACGGCTGCGCGGCGAAGGCGAGCTGCTCGGGTCGCTCACCCACCCGAACCTGGTGCGCGGCTACGGAACGCTGCTCAGCGGCGAACCCGAGCGGCCCGTGGTGATCACCGAGACGCTGCCCGGCGCGACGCTGAGCTACCTGCTGGACCAGCACGAACGGCTGCGGCCGGTGGACGCGGCGATCCTCGGCGTGCAGCTGTGCTCCGCGCTCGGCTACCTGCACCGGCAGGGGTGGGCACACTTGGATGTGAAGCCCTCCAACGTGATCTCCACCGGCGGGCGGGCGGTGCTGCTGGACCTGAGCCTCGCCTGCCGCGTCGGGGAGCGGAGTTCCGCCGGGACCTTCGACTACCTGTCGCCGGAGCAGGCGCGCGGCGGCGAGATGACCGCGGCCACCGACGTGTGGGGGCTCGGGATCACGTTGTGGGAGACGCTGTCCGGCGCCCCGCCGTGGGCGGAGCACCCGCACCGGCGCGGCGCGGACGGGGTGCGCCACTACCCGCAGCTCACGTCCGCCCCGCCACCGCTGCGCACCCGGCGGCGGCTGCCCGCGCGGCTGTCCCGCACCGTCGACGCCTGCCTCGCGCCCGACCCCGGCGCCCGGCCCACCGTCACCGAGGTCGCGGACCGCCTCATCACCTGGTCCGGCATCGACCCGGCGGCCTGAGCACGCACACGTCGAGGTGAGCGGCCCACCCGCCCGAGTCCGTCGGACGAACGGGCCGCTCACCTGATCCCGGGAACACGGCGCGGAACCGAGCCCCGAGCTCGTGCGGCGAACGGGCCGCTGACCTGGCGGGATTCGCCGACTCAGGAACGCGGCGCGGAGCCGAGGCGCACCGCCGAGACCAGGAAGAAGATCCCGCCGAGCAGCGCGTACCCGGCGACGTTCGCCAGCGACGCGTCCGGCTTCCCCGCCATCATGAAGAACGAGGCACCGGCCAGCACCGAGATGCCACCGCTGGCGATCATCGCCCACTGCCCGCCCAGGCGGAGCCGCCGCACGGCCACCCCGAGCTGCACCGCACCGGCCACGACCGCCCACGCACCCCACACCCGCAGCACCGCCGGAATGCCCGAGGTGAGCGCGAAGATCAGGCCGGCCGCGGCCAGCGTGCTGATCGCGATGTTCACGTAGAGCCCCGCCGCGGAACCCCGGGACGAGCGGGCGTCGACGATCGCCGCCGCCACGTCGAAGACCGGGTACAGCACCAGCAGCACCGCCGTCAGCGGGCCGAGGCTGGACGCGGTGAGGAACACCAGGACCGCCCAGACCAGGGCGAAGCCGAAGCGCACGAAGTAGAGGCGGCGCAGCGTCGCCGCGACACCGGTCGGGGCGGCGGGGGCGGTGGCGGTGGTCATGGCGGGGTCCCTTCATCGAGGCGGCTCGGCGTCGAGCCAAGGGAGAAAGACCGTTCTCTCTCCCGATGGGGGAAGCGTGGCAGACCGCGCCGCAGAAAGCAAGAACGATCGTTCTTTCTGCTACGGTGGCCGCATGGCGACGACGCGAACCGAGGACCCGAACCCGCGCGGCCGGTCCGAAGCCCGCGACCGGCTGCTCGACACCGCGAGCGCGCTCTTCTACGGCGAAGGCATCCGGGCCGTCGGCGTCGAACGCATCCTCGCCGAAGCGCCGACCACGCGAGCCACGTTCTACCGGCACTTCCCCTCCAAGGAAGCGCTCGTGCTCGCCTACCTCCGCGACGTCGACGCGCACATCCGCGCCGGAGTGCGCACCGCCGTCGACGACGCGCCGAGCCCCGCCGACGCGGTGCGCGCGATCGGAGACGGAGTCGCCGCGGACCTCGGCAGGCCCGAATTCCGCGGCTGCGCGTTCCTCAACGCCGCCAACGAATACCCCGAACCCGGCAACCCGGTGCGCCAGGTCGTGCTCGACCACCGCGCCTGGTACGTCGACGAGCTCACCGCACTGTTCGCGCAGGTCTTCGGGGACTCACCGCGCCGCGGGAAACCGGAGCACGCCGCGCGGCACTTCGTGATGATGCGCGACGGCGCGATGACCGGCGCCCACATCGACGGCGCGGAGAACGTCGGCGCCGCGTTCCAGCGCGGGGTCGAAGGACTGCTCACCGTGCTGCACTGAGCTCGCCGGCCACGGCGGTCGCGGGCCGCGGCCGGGCGGGATTCCGGGCTGTGCCGGGGATTTCGGGTCGGGGTTCCGTTCCGGGCGGTCAGCGCTTGCGGCGGAAGGCCACCGCCAGCGCCACGGCGACCGCGGTCAACGCCACCTGGCCGCCGAGCACGATGCGGTTCACGTCCACCGCCGGATGCCAGACGGCGCCGTCCGAGGTCACCGCCCACGCCCCCACCGGCTTCGCGATCGTGCCGCCCCCACCCGAGCGGTTCTTGCGGCGGCCGCTCACCCCGCCGCCCCGACGCACCTGCACGACCGGCAGCAGCGTCGTGCCACCCTGCTGCACCGCCGGGCCGAACATCTGGCCTTCGCGGAGTTCGGTCGTGAGCGCGGCGACCGCGTCCTCCGTCGTCACGAGCTCGTCACTGCCGGACATGCCGCCTCCCCAGGCCGATCTGGACTCCCCACCGACCCTAGCCGCCGCCCCCGAGCGAACGGACCGTCCGGCCGACCGAACGGGACGATCACCCGGCGATGGTGCCGCCGCGGAAATAACGAACGCCCGTTCGCTCAACAGGGACCGGCCGACGCCCTGTCCACCCGAGGAGACCCGAACCAGCTCGAACCGTCCGGGAACTGCCGCGAGCCGAACGGTCCGTTCACCCGGCGATGGTGCCGCCGCGGCCAAAATAGCGATCGGCCGTTCGCCAAAAAAGCCCCCACCCGACGCCCCGCTCACCCGACGAAAGCCGGGCCGACTCGAACCGTCCGGGGGCGGCAGCGACCCGACCGGAGTGAACGGACCGTTCGACCAATTAGACCGGGCGAACGGTCCGTTCACCCCGAACGAACAGCCCGAGTCAACGAACCGCTCGTCCGGCTCGACGGCGCGAACGGCCCGTTCACCCGCGACGACCGACCCGAGTGAACGGACCGTTCGACCAACTAGATGGGACGAACGGTCCGTTCACTCGGAAAAAGTGGGGGTCAGAGGCGGGCTAGGGTGCGCAGCCGGGTCTCGTCGACCGTGGTCAGCTCGCGCGCCTCCGCCGCGTCGATCGCTCCGCCGTCGAGGGCGCGCACGAACGCGGACGCCAGGGCGCGGGCGGTGGCGGGCTCGTCGAGGACCGCACCGCTCCCGGAGCCGACGTAGGCGGCCAGCCGCTCGGCCTGGGCGGGCGCGCTCTCCCGGAACGCGGCGAACACGGCCGCGTACCGGCTCACCAGCTGCGCCGGATGCAGGTCCCAGCCCTGGTAGAAGCCGTGCGCGAGCGAGCGCCGCACCAGCTCGTAGTGGTTGCGCCAGCCGTGGTGCACCTGGTCGCCCACGGGCAGCACGTTGGTGGACCCGTCGGACAGGAAGATCCCGGTCCCGGCCGCGGACACCTGCATCACGTGCCGGGCGAAGTCGCAGGAGCGGTGCGCGAGGTGCTGGTGCGCGGCGGTGAGCCCGCAGCTCGCGGTGTAGTCGTAGGTGCCGAAGTGCAACCCGCTGACGCGCCGCCGCCCGGCCTCGACGAACCTCGGCAGCGCCAGCCGCCCCGAACCGTCCACGATGGACTGGGTGGTCTCGACCTGGATCTCGAACCGCAACGACCCGGAGGCCAGCCCGAGCTGCTGCTCGAACAGTTCCAGCAGCTCCACCAGCACCTCGACCTGCGCGACGTCCACGACCTTCGGGAAGGTGAGCACGAATCCGGCGGGCAGGCTCCCCCATCGCTGCAGCAGCGCGGTGAGGAACACGTCCAGCGTGCGCACCGAGCGGGCCCGCAGTTCGGGGTCGTCGAAGGACTTCACGCGCAGCCCGAAGTTCAGCGGCTGCTCCCCGTCCCGCAGCCAGCCGGCGACGATCCCGGCGGCGCGTTCGGCGTCGGCGTCCTCGGCCTCGTCGCCGGGCGAGCCGTAGCCGTCCTCGAAGTCGATCCGCAGGTCCTCCACCGGCGCCCCGGCCAGCTTCTCCCGCACCCGCGGATGCACCGCGGCCGCCACGGGATCGGCCAGTCCCAGCAGGGCGCCGAGCGCGGCCGGATCCGGCAGGTGCTCGTCGAACGCGTCCAGCGCGGTGCCGGCCCACGACCGCAGCACCTGCGCGTCCACCGCGGACGCGGGCACGTAGCAGGTGTGCACCGGTTGCCGCGCCGACCCGGCTCCCGGGTAGCGCCGCGCCATGTCCTCGTCGACCGCCGACAACCGGTCCAACCGCCGCCGAACCTGCTCGGCGTCCAGCGAAGTCCTCACGCGCACCTCCGGGAACGGCGGAGGGGACGGCCGACGACCGCCCCCTCCTTCCAGTGGATCAGGACCAGTGGATCAGATCCGCTCGTACGCGGGCAGGGTCAGGAAGTCGACGAACTCGTCGGCGACCGCGACCTGCTCGAACAGCTCCACCGCGGCGGCGAGGTTCTCGGTCGGGAACCCGGCCTCGGCGCGCAGCGCCTGCTCGGTGTCGGCGAGGACCTGGCGCACCAGCTCCACCGTCACCTGCTCGCCACCGGCGAGGACCACGTCGTTGTGCAGCCACTGCCAGATCTGCGAGCGGGAGATCTCGGCGGTCGCGGCGTCCTCCATCAGGTTGTGGATGGCCGCCGCACCGTTGCCGCCCAGCCAGGACACGATGTAGCGGACGCCGACGTCCACGGCCGCGCGCAGGCCGTCGATGGTCTTGTCGCCGGGCGTCTTGTTCACCGCGAGCAGGTCGTCCGCGGTGATCGACACGTCGGCGCGCTTGCGGTCGATCTGGTTCGGCTTGTCGCCGAGGACCGCGTCGAACTCCTCGAAGCAGATCTCCACCAGGCCCGGGTGCGCCACCCAGGAACCGTCGAAGCCGTCCCCGGCCTCGCGGTTCTTGTCGTCGTGGACCTTCTGCATCGCCTTGTCGTTGGCTTCCGGGTCCTTCTTGTTCGGGATGAACGCGGCCATGCCGCCGATAGCGAACGCGCCCCGCTTGTGGCAGGTGCGCACCAGCAGCTCGGTGTAAGCGCGCATGAACGGCGCCGTCATGCCGACCGTGTTGCGGTCCGGCAGCACGTACTGGTCGGAGTCGCGGAAGGTCTTGATCACGCTGAACAGGTAGTCCCAGCGGCCCGCGTTCAGCCCGGCCGAGTGGTCCCGCAGCTCGTAGAGGATCTCCTCCATCTCGAACGCGGCCGGGAACGTCTCGATGAGCACCGTGCCGCGGATCGTGCCGTGCGGGATGCCGAGCTCCTGCTGGGCGTGGGTGAACACGTCGTTCCACAGCCGCGCTTCGAGGTGGCTCTCCATCTTCGGCAGGTAGAAGTACGGCCCGCTGCCCCGGTTCACCAGCTCCTGGGCGTTGTGGAAGAAGTACAGCCCGAAGTCCAGCAGCGCACCGACGATCGGCTCGCCGTCGACGAGCACGTGCTTGTCGTCGAAGTGCCAGCCGCGCGGGCGCACCAGCGGCACCGCGTGCTGCACGTCGTCGCGCAGCTTGTACTGCTTGCCCTCCGGGGTGGTCAGCTCCACCTGCTTGCGGACCACGTCGTAGAGGTTGACCTGGCCGCTGACCACGTTCGACCAGTGCGGCGTGTTCGCGTCCTCCAGGTCGGCCAGCCAGATGCGGGCACCGGAGTTGAGCGCGTTCACCGACATCTTGCGGTCGGTGGGGCCGGTGATCTCCACGCGGCGGTCGGCGATGTCGGCCGGCGGCGCGGCGACCTGCCAGTCGGACTCGCGGACCTCCGCGGTCTCCGGCAGGAAGTCGAGCCTGCCGTTGCGCTTGGCCTCGGCGCGGCGCTGCACGCGGCGGGCCAGCAGCTCGTCCCGGCGGGCGCCGAACTTGCGCTGCAGACCGGCGACGAAGTCGAGTGCCTCGGCGGTGAGGATCTCGTCGCCGCGCTCCACGGGGCCGCCGAGCACCTGCACGCTCGTCGTCGGGGTCGTGTCGGACATGGAAGCCCACCTCTCTCGGTACCTGCGCTCGCCGCCGAGCCGGGGCCCGCTCGGCAGCGCCAGAACGCTTCAGTGCTTTTCTGCATCGTGGATGTTAGTTTCCACATGTGGCCCGAGGCAACATGAGCTCGGGCACCGCCGACTAGACTCGATCACCAGACCGACCCGAAGGGACGCAGCGATGACCGGGCCACGTCGTGCCAACCAAGGCGGAGGTGTGCAGTCCATCGAGCGCGCCTTCGACCTGCTGGAACTGATGGCGGACGCAGGCGGCGAAGTCGCGCTCTCCGAACTCGCCGAAACCTCCGGGCTGCCGCTGCCCACCATCCACCGGATCATGCGGACCCTCGTGAGCAGCGGGTACGCCCGCCAGCAGCCGTCCCGGCGGTACTCGCTCGGGCCACGGCTGATCCGGCTCGGCGACACCGCCAGCCGGTCGCTCGGGTCCTGGGCGCGCCCTTACCTCGCCGAACTCACCGAGGCCACCGGCGAGACCTCCAACCTGGCGGTCCTCGACGGCGACCAGGTCGTCTACGTCGCGCAGGTGCCCTCGCAGCACTCCATGCGCATGTTCACCGAAGTCGGCCGCCGCGTCGACGCGCACGCCACCGCCGTCGGCAAGGCCGTGCTCGCCGACCTCGCCGCCGACAGCGTCGCCACGCTGCTGGAACGCTCCGGGATGCGCGCGCAGACCGAGCGCACCATCACCAGCGTCAGCGCCATGCAGGACGAGCTCGCCCGCATCCGCGAACAGGGCTACGCCGTCGACGACGGGGAACGGGAGGTCGGCGTGCGCTGCTACGCGGTCGCCCTGCCCAGCGCGCCCGCCGGTGCCGCGATCTCCATCAGCGGTCCCGAAGGCCGGATGACCCGCATGTCCACCGAGACGCTCGTCCCGCTCATGCAGCGGCTCGCCGAGAAGCTCGCCGCCGAACTGCGCACCGCCTCACACGGCGCCTGATCGGGCCGCCCGCGCGGCCCGGCGCCGCCGCACCAGCAGCACCACGCCCGCCACCAGCCCGGCCAGCACCAGCAGCGGCGCGCCCACCACCCCCACCGCGGCCGACACCCGGCCGTAGGCCTCCCCCGCGATCCGGCCCACCGTGCAGATCACCGCGGCCCACGCGAACGACGCCGGGACGCTCGCCGCGCAGAACCGGCGGTACGAGACGCCCGCGCGACCCGCCAGCCGCGGCATCAACGTGCGCAGCACGCTCACGAAGTGCGCTCCCGCCACCGCGGGGACCGCGCGGCGCTCCAGCAGCGACAACGACCGGCGCACCCGCTCCGGACCGGCGCGCTGGATCAACCCGCGCTCCCAGCGGCCCGGCGGCTCCAGCAGGTCCGCGTCCTCGTCCAGCAACCGCAGCCGCCGCGCCCGCAGGAACGCCCACTGGCAGCCCAGCGCCGACGCGGCACCCGCCACCGGCACCGCCACCCACAGCGGCACCACGCCCTGCCGGGACAGCAGGCCCAGCGTCAGCAACATCGGCGAACCCGGCAGCAGCACCCCCAGCGGCGATCCCGACTCCGACGCCAGCACCAGCACCGCCACCACCAGCAGAGCCGCCACCGGCAACCCCATCACGTGCTCGACCACCGAGCGATCCCTCCGCACCGTCCGACGCCGCCGCTACCGGCGGGCCCCTCACCCCGCCGGTCGGCCCGATCAGCGCACGAACAGGTGGAAGCCGTCGTCCTCGCGGATGTCGCACTCGCTCCACTCGCCGAACGACAGGCCCGCGTTGCACTCGGCCTCCACGACGGAGCGGTCGTTCGAGGACCGGACGTAGCGCCAGTCGTCCGCCGCCATCGCGGGCGCGCCCACGGACAGCAGGCAGGTGGTCAGCGCGGCCCCGGCCAGGATCTTGCGCAGCATTCCGACTCCGATCTCGCCCGCGCGGCACCGCGCCGCGCGCACTCTTCCTACCGCGAGATCGGCGGAAGATCGGGTCCGCCGGTGAACCGCAGGGGCATCCCTCGCCCGGTCAGCTCCGGACGGCGTCCAACCGGTGCGCCCAGTCCGCGCCGTGCGCCTCCAGCTCGACCTCCCGCACGTCGTCGGCGCGGCGGTGCAACCGGATCAGCAGGAACTCGTCGGCGAGCCGGTCCGCGACCTCGGCGCCCCACTCCACGACCACCACCGCATCGGTGAGATCGGTGTCCAGATCCAGGTCGTCCACGTCCTCCAGGCCGCCCAGCCGGTAGGCGTCCACGTGCACCAGCGGCGGCCCGTCCGCGGCCGGGTGGTGCACCCGCGCGATCACGAACGTCGGCGAGGTGACCTGGCCCGTCACGCCCATGCCCGCGGCGATGCCCTTCGCCAGCACGGTCTTCCCCGCGCCCAGCGGGCCGTCCAGGACCACCAGATCGCCCGCGCGCAGCCCGGCGCCGAGGCGCCTGCCGAACTCCAGCGCTTCGTCCGGGGTCGCCAACTCGACGGTGCTCATGACCGGCCGCCCACCTTCGTCTCGCCCTCCGCGGCGCGGCGGGCACCGCGCCTGATCAGCGCTTCCAGGTGCGCGGTCACCAGCTCGTCCTGCTCCAGCATCGCCATGTGCCCGGCACCGCGCACCCGCACCAGCTCGGCGTCCGGCAGCTCCCCGGCGATCACCTCGGAGTGCGAGAACGGCGTCATCCGGTCCAGATCACCGCTGAGCACCAGCACCTCGGTGTGCCGCAGCCCGGCCAGCGCGGCCTTGCGGTCGTGCGAACCGAGCGTCTCCAGGAAGTCCGTGACCACCTCGACCGTCGTCGCCGAGATCATCTTGTTCATCAGGTCCACCAGCGAGGGGCTCACCTCGCGGTCGCCGAACGACAGCGCGCGCACGATGCTCCACGCCAGCTGCCCGCCGGTGCGGCGCACCCGCTCCACCAGCTCCGGTTGCAGCCCGGCGATCACGCCCAGGCCGCGGGTCAGCGGGTTGTGCCGGGACAGCCACGGCTTCGGCAGGCCGGAGGCGCCGATCTCGCCCGCCGACGTGCTCATGAACGCCACCGCGCACACCCGTTCCCGGAACAGCTTCGGCCGCTGCTCGGCCAGCGCCATGATCGCCATGCCGCCCATCGAGTGCCCCACCAGCACCACCGGCCCGCGCCGCGCGGTCGCCCGCACCACCGCGTCCAGGTCCTTGCCGAGCTGCTCGATCGTGCTGCCGCGCCGCGACGAGTGGCCGGAGCGGCCGTGGCTGCGCTGGTCGTACTGCACCACCCGCACCCGCGGATCGGTCATCTTCGGCAGGTCGCGGCGCTGGAAGTGCCAACATCGCGAATCGAGCGCGTAGCCGTGCACCAGCACCACCGTCAGGTCGGCGTGCCCGCCGTCGGCCGGTTTGATCTCCTGCACCGCCAGCGGGACGCCGTCGTCGGCGGCGACCGTGGACTGCCGGTCCGGGCGCAGCTTGCCGAGTCCCTCCTCGGCGTGCGGGTCGTCCTCGTCCTGGCGCTGGGTGGCAACGCGCGAGCTGTGCGCGGCGACGCCGACGACCGCACCGGTCACCGCGGCCCCGAGCACCCCGCTGGTCCAGGCCAGCGCCTGCCACACCGGTCTCATGTCGCCTCCGTCCCCACCGCGGTGCGCGTCACCCGCGGCCGGTACATGCCGGTGACGATCTCGTAGTGGATCGTGCCGAGCGCCTCCGCCCACTCCGCGGCGGTCGGCTCGCCCAGCGCACCGGCGCCGAACAGCACCACCTCGTCGCCCACGGCGACCGGGTCGTCATCGCAGCGCACCACCAGCTGGTCCATGCACACCCGGCCCACGACGGGACGGCGGCGGCCCGCCAGCCACACGTCCATCCGGCCGGAGAGGCTGCGCGGCACGCCGTCGGCGTAGCCGACCGGGACCAGCGCCAGCGTGCACGGGCGGTCCGCGGTCCACCGGTGCCCGTAGGACACGCTCTCGCCCGCCGCGACCCGCTTCGTCAGCGCCACGGTGGAGCGGAACGTCATCGCCGGGACCAGGCCGTGGTCGCCGTCCTGCGGCACCGGGTCCAACCCGTAGGCGGCGATGCCGGGCCGGACCAGCTCGAAGTGCAGGTCGGGCCGGGTGAGCACGGCCGCCGAGTTCGCCAGGTGCCGGATCGGGTCGAGGCCGGCGGCGCGCGCCTGCCGGTAGGCCGCGTCGAAGCGGGCGGCCTGCGCGTCGATCGACGGGTGCCCGAGCTCGTCGGCGCACGCCAGGTGCGACCACACGGCGACGACCTCGACCGAGCCCGCGGCCTGCGCCTTCGCCGCCTGCTCCACCAGCGCGGGCCACAGCTCCGGCGGGCAGCCGTTGCGGCTCAACCCGGTGTCGATCTTGAGGTGCACCCGGGCGGTCGTCGACCGCGCCTGCGCGGCCGCCGCGATCGCGTGCAGCTCCGCCTCGGAGGAGGCCCCGAGCTGCACGTCCGCGGCGACGGCCGCCTCGAAGTCGTCGCCCGGCACGTGCAGCCAGCACAGCAGCGGCGCGGTGATGCCGTCCGCGCGCAGCCGCAGCGCCTCGCCGATCGCGGCCACGCCCAGTTCGGCGGCGCCCGCCGACAGCGCGGCGCGCGCGACCGTCGCGGCGCCGTGGCCGTAGCCGTCGGACTTCACCACCACCATCGTGCGAGCACCGGAACGCCGAGCGCGCTCGGCCAGCAGGGCGACGTTGGTGCGGAGCGCGTCGACGTCAATGCGCAGGTCGGCGCGGTGCACGGGCTGTTCGGTCATGGCGCGCACATCGTCGCACACGGAAACCGGCGAAAGGCCCGCACATGTGACCCACCCCCGCCCGGAGATCACCACCGGCCGCGCCGCGGGGAGGTCAGCTCGCGCGGAGCTCCCGGATCGCCGCCGGAACCGCCCTGAGCAGCGCCGACGCACCGATCGGGGCGCCCACCGGGTCGTCCCCGGCGTCCGGCCCGAACGCGGCGAGCTCGGCCGCCAGCGCGTGCGCGTGCGCCGCGTAGCCGCAGGCCAGCCACGGGTCGACGCCCGTCGCGAGCAGCGCGCCGATCAACCCGGTCAGCACATCACCCGATCCGGCGGTCGCGGGCCACGCGTGCACCGACGGGTTCACCAGCACCCGGCCGTCCGGGGCGGCCACCACCGTCGTGTTCCCCTTCAGCAGCAGCACCGCGTCGAAGCGCCGCGCCACCTCCCGCGCCGCGGCGACCCGGTCCGGGCCGACCTCGCCCGCGAGCCGCTGGAACTCGCCTGCGTGCGGCGTCAGCACCAGCGCCGCGTCCGGGTCCCGGGCGTCCCACAACGTCGGGTCCTCCGCGAGCAGGGTGATCGAGTCGGCGTCGGCGCACACCGGGCGGCCCGACTCCAGCGCGCGCCGCAGCACCTCGCGGCCGCTGGCGCCGGTGCCGATGCCCGGGCCGACCGCCCACGCCTGCACCCGGCCCGCATCGGTGATCGACCCGGTGGCCACCACCTCCGGCCAGTGCGAGCGCACCAGGTCCGCGGCCGAACCCGCGTAGCGCACCATCCCCGAGGTCGCCTGCACCGCCGAACCCGTCGCCAGCACCGCCGCGCCCGGGTAGGTCGCGGAACCGGCCGCGACGCCCACCACGCCCTGCGAGTACTTGTCGTCCTGCGGCCGCGGCACGGGCCAGCCCGCGCCCACGTCCGCCGCGTCCAGCACCACCAGGTCCGGCTCCGGCAGGTGCTCGTCGACGCCGATGCCCGCCACCACCACCGCTCCGGACCGCACCGAGCCGGCGCCGAGCAGGTGGCCCGGCTTGCGGCCGCCGAACGTGACCGTCAGGTCCGCGTCGACCGCGGGCCCGTCCACCGCACCGGTGATCGGGTCGACGCCGGACGGCAGGTCCACCGCCACCACCGGCGCCGCCACCCGGGACACCAGCTCCGCGGCCAGCGGACGCAGGCATCCCCGCGCCGAGAGCCCCACGATCCCGTCGACCACCAGGTCCGCGCGCTCCAGCGCGCCCGCCGCGGCCGCACCGACCCCGGCGGTGTCCGCGCCCGGCCCGGCCGCGTCCACCAGCTTCCCGCCCGCGCGGCGCAGCGCCGCCGAACCCGCCGGGTGCGCCTTGTCCGGGGACAGCAGCAGCGCGGTCACGCCCGCGCCGCGGCGCCGGAACTCCACCCCGGCCCACAGCGCGTCGCCGCCGTTGTTGCCCGCTCCCACCAGCAGCACCACGTGCGCGCCCGCGACCGCGCCCGCGGTCTCCGCCAGCAGCCGGGCGCCGTGCACCGCCACCGCGAACGCGGCGCGGCGCATCACCACCGGCTCCGGGGTGCGGGTGAACACGCTGCGCTCGGCGTCCCGGACCTGGTCCGGGGTCCACGCTCCCTGCACTGGCGACCTCCTGTTCGCGGCCGGCCCCGTTCCTCGACGGCCGGCGTCTCCGTTCCCGGCCCGCCCGATCATGGCCCATCGAACGCGAAGGGCCGCCCGACCCGAGGTCGAGCGGCCCGATCAGCGCCGGCGGATCACTCCACCGTGACGGACTTGGCGAGGTTGCGGGGCTTGTCCACGTCGTAGCCGCGGGCCCGGGCGATCTCCGCCGCCAGCACCTGCAGCGGAACGGTGGACACCAGCGGCTGCAGCAGCGTCGCCACCGCCGGGATCTCGATCAGCTCGTCCGCGAACGGGCGCACCGCCTCGTCGCCCTCCTCGGCGATGACGATGGTGCGGGCGCCGCGGGCCTGGATCTCCCGGATGTTGGACAGCATCTTCGAGTGCAGCAGCGCCCGGCCCTTCGCCGACGGCATCACCACGACCACCGGCAGCCGGTCCTCGATCAGCGCGATCGGCCCGTGCTTGAGCTCGCCCGCCGCGAAGCCCTCCGCGTGCATGTAGGCGAGCTCCTTGAGCTTGAGCGCGCCCTCCAGCGCCACCGGGTAGCCGACGTGGCGGCCCAGGAACAGCACCGCCTTCGAGTCGGCGAGCTCCCGGGCCAGCGTGCGCACCTGGTCCACGGTGGACAGCGCCTGCCGGACGGCCTGCGGCATCGCGGCGAGCTCCTCGAACTCGCGCGCCACCTCGTCCGAGTACTTCGTGCCGCGCGCCTGCGCCAGCGCCAGCCCCACCAGGTAGTTCGCGGTGATCTGCGCCAGGAACGTCTTCGTCGCCGCCACCCCGATCTCCGGGCCGGCGTGGGTGTAGAGCACCGCGTCCGACTCGCGCGGGATCTGCGCGCCGTTGGTGTTGCAGATCGCCAGCACCCGGGCCCGCTGGGTGCGCGCGTGCCGCACCGCCTCCAGGGTGTCGGCGGTCTCGCCGGACTGGGAGATCGCCACCACCAGGGTGTCGCGGCCCAGCACCGGGTCGCGGTAGCGGAACTCGCTGGCCAGCTCCACCTCCACCGGGATGCGGCACCAGTGCTCGATGGCGTACTTCGCCAGCAGGCCCGAGTGGTAGGCGGTGCCGCAAGCGACGACGAAGACCTTGTCGATGTCCCGCAGGTCCTGCTCGGTCATCCGCTGCTCGTCGAGGACGATGCCGCCGTCGACGAAGTGCCCGCGCAGCGTGTTCTCCAGCGCCTCGGGCTGCTCCTCGATCTCCTTGAGCATGAAGTAGTCGTGGCCGCCCTTCTCGGCGGCCGACAGGTCCCAGTCCACCGTGAACGGCTTCGCCTGCACCTCGGCGCCGTCGAAGTCGGTGACCCGGTAGCCGTCGCGGTCGATCGTCACGACCTGGTCCTGGCCGAGCTCCACCGCGTCCCTGGTGTGCTCGATGAACGCGGCCACGTCCGAGGCCAGGAAGTTCTCCCCCTCGCCGACGCCCACCACCAGCGGCGAGGACCGGCGCGCCGCCACGATCTTGTCCGGCTCGTCGGCGTGCGTGACCAGCAGGGTGAACGCGCCCTCCAGCCGGCGCGCCACCGCGCACGTGCTGGCGGTCAGGTCACCCGCGGTCGGCCCGGCCGAGTACGCGGCCGCGACCAGGTGCGCCGCGGTCTCGGTGTCGGTCTCGCTGGCCATCTCCACGCCCGCGGACTCCAGCTCGGCGCGCAGCGCGGCGAAGTTCTCGATGATGCCGTTGTGCACCACCGCGACCTTCCCCGCCGCGTCCCGGTGCGGGTGCGCGTTGCGGTCGGTCGGCGCGCCGTGCGTCGCCCACCGGGTGTGGCCCATGCCGCTGGTCGCGACGAACCGCGAACCGTCCTGACCGGCGAGCTTGCCCTCCAGGTTCGACAGCGCGCCCGCCGCGCGCTCGACCGCGAGACCACCCGCGCCGTCGAGCATGGCGACGCCCGCCGAGTCGTAACCCCGGTATTCCAGCCGCCTGAGCCCGTCCAGCACGACGTCCAGCGCCTGACGATGTCCTACGTAACCCACGATGCCGCACACCCGAGTCAGCGTAGCCACCGCCGCGGAACGCCTCAGAACGGGCAGGGCAGCCGCACCTGACGGTGCGAACCCCTCGTCCACGACCCGGCTACGCCCATCACCGCCGGTCAACGACCCGAACCCGGTCTCAGCACCCGTGGTCGCGGTCCCCACCTGGGGAGTTCCGGCGGTGCGCGGACCCGGCGGACGCGAGCGAGGCATCCGCCACGTGACGAACCGCGCACCTCGCGTGGGCGCGGTCGCGCCCGCGTCGGCTACCGTGACCCACCATGGCGCGGAATGCCAAGAAGGCGTTGGAAGAACTGTCCCACCGCGGGCCGCACGAGGTGCTGCACGGCGATCTCGCGCTGGTCGGCCTGCCCGGCATCGTGTGCACCCCGCGCAGCGGGCGCGGACTGCCCGCCGTCGCGTTCGGCCACGGCTGGCTGCAATCGCCCCGCCGCTACGCGGGACTGCTGCGCCACCTGGCCTCCTGGGGCATCGTCGCCGCCGCGCCCGGCACCCAGCGCGGGCCGCTGGCCTCGCACCGGATGCTGGCCGCCGACCTGCGCACCGCCCTCGACATCTGCACCGGAGTGCGGCTCGGCGACGGGCAGATCAGCGTGGACGACCGCAAGCTCGCCGTCGCCGGGCACGCCCTCGGCGGGGGCAGCGCCGTGCTCGCCGCCGCCGACGATCCGCGCGTCCGCGCCGTCGCCACCTTCGCCGTCACCGAGACGATGCCCTCGGCGCTGGCCGCCGCGCACCGCGTCACCGCGCCCGGACTGCACCTCACCGGCGGCAAGGACCTGCTCGCGCCGTCCGTCGCCAACGCCGAACCGATCGCCGCCGCCTGGGGCGGGCCGGTGCAGCTGCGCACCCTGCCGAAGGCCAGCCACCTCGGGTTCACCGAAGGCAGGCACTGGACGGAGCTCGTGCTGCACGGCAAGGCCGAATACCGCACCCAGCGCACCGCCCGCGCGCTGCTCACCGCGTTCCTGCTGCGCCACCTCGACGGGGACAAGCGGTGGGACGCGCTGCTCGACTCCGACGTCTCCGGCGCCACCATCGACCAGGAACGCACCCGCACCGCCGCGCTCACCGCCTGAGCTCTCCGCCGAAAACGCCCCGGGGCGCTGCGGCGGCAGCGAGAATCGCGAGCCGTGCACGTTCCACCCCAGCAGCCGCCAGGTCCCCCTTCCCGCCCGGCGCACCACCCGGCCGAGGCGGGCCGTGGGGGTACGGGCCACCTCCCCCGCACCTCCCGCCGCCCGGCCGCCCGTGGCGCCCGGTGCCGAACTGGCCGCGCATCACCTACGGGGTGGTGCTGTGCGTGGTCGCGGTCCTCTTCCTCGAAGAGGGCTGCTATTCGATCGTCGACAGCATCGAGGCCGGCCGCATCGTCCTGCGCGGCGAAACCCAGCCGGGGTTGAACACCGCCTTGGCGATCGCGCGCGGCGCGGTGATCGTGCCCGGAGGGGTGCTCGCGCTCGTCGCCGCGATCCTCCACTTCGCCCGCAAGCCCGCCGCGCAGGTGCTCGCCGCGGGTCCCGCCGCCACGGGTGCGCTCGCTTACCTGGTGAGCGCCGGCCACGAGATGCACTATGCGGCGACCACCCTGCCGGGCGGGTTCCGGTTCGACGTCGACTTCTTCTTCGACCACCGCTTCACGGCGCTCCTCGTGATCGGAGTGCTCGCGACGGTGCCCGCGTTCATCCCCGCGATCAGCAGGAGCACGGCGGCGCGGCCCGTCGCGCCGCCGATGCCGTGGCCGCACCGCTGAACCGGCGGGCCGCGTCCGAGGAGGACGCGGCCCGGCGTCACCTCAGCCAGGTGCGGTTCGAGAAGTCGTCGTCATCGTCGTCGTGCACCACGGGTCGGCGGCGAGCGGCCGGGCGCGGTGCGGGACGCGGGGGCGGCTGCTGCCAGCCCCGCGGCTCCGGCTCCGGCGGCGCCACCGGTTCCGGGCGCGGCCTGCGGTCCTGCTGCTCGACCGGGCGGGACGGCGGCGGATCGGTGTACTCCTCCTCGTCGTCCGCTAGGCCCACATCGATCTCGGCGATCCGGTCGCGCTCGGTGGCCGCGCGCTCCGCCCGCTCCCGGATCCGCTCGGCCATCTTCCGGGCCGTGGCGACCGTGCTCTCGATGCCGGCCTTGGCCTTCTCCGCGCTCTCCCGGGAACTCCGGGTCAGCTCGTGGCTGCGGTTCACGTCGTCGCTGACCAGCTTGGTCATCGACTCCCGGAAGGCGCGCGCCGCCGGTGTCTCGGTGCTCATCTCAGCCCGCACTCCCCTGCTTCACGCTCATCCCCGCCGGTCCTCACCGAACACCGCCCGGTGCCGGGCACCGGAATCGTCCACGCCGTCGTCGAACAGCTGCCCCTGGGTGCGCCACGGGCTGGAGTTCGTCCGCTCCTGATCACCTGAGCCGCCGCCCTGCTGGCCGCCGCCCATGCCACCCATGCCGCCCATCATGCCGCCGCCCATCGCACCGGACTGCTGCGCGGCACCCGCCGAATCCGCCGGATCGCCCAGCATGCCCAGTCCCGTCGCGCCCTGCGGGCTGCCCTGAGCCGCGTCGTCCGCCCCGGCCAGCTTGGTCGCGCCGGCCTGCGGGTGCGCGTCCTCGAACGGGCCCGGGTGCGCGGGCGGCGGATCGGCGAGATCACCGGAGAACAGCTGACCCGACATCGTCGTGAACGACCCGGGCACCTGATCGCCGGTGAACGCGCTCGCCAGCCCGAGCCCCGCGGACTGCGGAGCGGTCGGCGCCGGGGCCAGCGGATCGGGCGCCGAATCGGTCGACGCCGCGTACGCCGCGGGCGCCACCGGCTCGGATCCGCCCACCGGTTCGAAGCCGCCCACCGGTTCGAAGCCGCCGGACGCAGGTGGTTCGAAGCCACCGACCTGCGGCGGCGTGCCCACCGGCGCCGACGGGTCGAACCCGGCGCCCGGATCACGGCCGACGGGTGCGCCCGCCGCGTCGTCCGGCGGAGCACCGGGCATCGCGGGCGGCTCGCCCGGAGCGGCTGCGGCGAGGCGCGGTTCGGCACCCGCACCGTGCTCGGCCCCGAAGTCGATCGCCTGGTGCGCCGGGGGTTGTCCGGGACCGTTGTCCACGTCCACCCGGATGCTGCCGTCCGGGGCCCGCTCCAGGGTGATCGTGCGGTCGCCCTCCTGGATCACCGCCTTGCCGTCCTCGCCCGGCTGCACCGGAATACCGGGCTGCTGCGCGGGATCCGGCGCGCCCGGGGCCGGGTTCGTGCCGACGCCCGGCAGACCGCCTTCGCCGGGCATCGGACCGGGAGCGGGCTGGGTGCTGACGCCCGGCAGGCCCGCCTGCCCCGGCATCGCGCCGGGGGTCGGGTTCGTCCCCACGCCGGGCAGGCCGCCCTGGCCCGGCATAGTGCCGGGGGTCGGGTTCGTACCGACGCCGGGCAGGCCGCCCTCGGGGCCGAACCGCACGTCGTAGGTCTTCGGCTGCCCGTCCTCGCCGATGATCGTCACCTTCGAGGTGCCCTGCTGGTCCGGTTCCTGGACCTGCACGGCGTTCCGGCCTTCGCCGACCGTCTCCGTCGCGGGCGCACCGGTTCCCGGGCCGCCCGAACCGTCCGCGCCGGGCTGCGGCATCCCCGGTGCCTCGGGTATCTCGGGGGCCTCCGGCATCTTCGGGGCCTCGGGCATCGCCGGGGTCTCCGGCATCGAAGGCGCGCCGCCGGGGGAACCGCCCGGCGAACCACCCGGCGAACCACCAGGGGACCCGCCCGGCGAACCACCGGGAGAACCACCGGGAGAGCCTCCCGGCGAACCGCTCGGGTTCTGCTGCCCCGCGCCCTGCTGGTCGGAACCCTGCGGACCGGACTCGTCCTTCGCCGGGCCGGGATTGCTGAACGGGTTCTCCTCGGCCTTGCCGAGCTCCTCGGTCAGCTTCTTCCACGCGTCGTCGACGGCGGTCTTGGTGTCATCGCACTTCTTGACGAAGTTCTTCCACTCCGTCTCGATGGACTCGGCGAACTGCAGGACCACCGAGTTGGCCTTGTTCCGGGCCGCATCCTTCGTTTCCTTGTCGGCGTCGCCGCAGCTCTCGTCGATCGGGATCTGCCAGATGCTCGCGACCTTGCGGATCACCAGGTCGTCGTCGCTCCCGTTGGCGAGGTCGATGGTGACTTCCCAGTCCGGCTTGCTCTTCTGCTGGAAGACCTCAGCGCGCCGTCCGTCCTGCTCCAGGACGAAACGGGCCTTCTCCCGGCAGAGATCACCGACCGCCTTGATCGACTCCTTCGTGACCTGCGCCGACGTGCGCAGCCGCTCGATCACCCTGTCCTGGGCCGTGGGCGTGAACTTCTCATCGAAGAACCCCTGCGCGCTCTCCGACGCGGACCCGGTCCAGCCCTGCCGCAACTGCCCCAGCCGGTCGGACATCGCGCTGTGCGCTTGCCCCGTGCCGCGGTCGGCGTTCTCCAGGTCACCGATGATCCGGTCGAACTTGGCGAACTCGATGCCGCGCTGCTCGTCGTAGCGCTCCTTCACCTTCGCCTCGTCGCCGACCCCGACGCCGGCGTGCTTGATGCTCTTGATCTTCGCGTACAGCTTCACGAGGTCGATCATCAGGCTCAACCCCGGAGCGCCCGCGTTGAGCAGCTGATCGGAATCCGCCGCCCCCGCGCCCTCCCCGTTGTCGGCGCGGCGCTGAGTGTCGCCGATCGTGGCCTTGCCGCCCTCGATCGCGTCGCCGTGCTCGCGGCGCGCCCGCGCACCCTCGTCCGCCTGCTTCTTCGCCCCGGCGTAGGCGTCCTTGACGCGCTGGCTGGTGCTGGTGCCACCGCTCTCGTACGGCACCTGCTGCACACCGGCGCCGTCGTCGTACTTCGTCATGTAGGCGTCGAGCACGTCGTCCGGGTCGTCGCCGCCCGAACGCCGGTAGTCGAGCAGCAAGGTCACCTTGGCGTCCTCGTCGACCGAGCTGTCGTCCAGGATCGCTTTGACTTCGTCGACGGAGGGGAACTTCTGCTCGTCGGCCATCAGCTGTTCCCCGACTTCCCGACGGTCTCCGACGCGTCCGCGTCGGACCAGTCGTAGCCCTGGCCGGTCTGCTCCAGCTTGCCCGCGAAGTCGTCCATGGCGTCCGCCATCGAGGAGACGCACTTCGACAGCTTCGCCATGGCTTCCTGATAACCGCCGAACGCCTGCTGGTGCACGCGGCCGAAGTCCGCCGCCCCCAGATCGAGCTCCCCGATCTTCTTGGCGTGCTCGTCCCGCACCGGATCCGCCGTGCCCCGGATGCTGTTACCGGCGGCGACCAACTCTCCCGAGTTCGTCCCGAAACCTGACATCGTTGCCCCTCCTCGCACTTCACGCCGCCACGGACGCGCGCACGGGTGCGACGTCAGGTGGTGGCGCCAGGTTCCTCACCCTGGCAGGCAGGAGCGGCCGGTGGGCCGAAACCGGTGATCTCCTTGCATACGCGAAGGTTCACCGGGGCGGGTAGGGCCCCTGCGGCGGGTAGGGCGGCGGGGCCTGCTGCGGGAACGGCTGCGACTGCGGGAACGGCTGGCCGAACTGGTGCGGCTGAGCGACCGGGAACGGCTGGGACTGCGGAGCCTGCGGTGCGGACACCTGGGGTTGCGGCGCCTGCGGTTGCGGCGGCTGCCCCGGCGGGAACGGCTGCGGCTGCGCGTGCGGGAACGGCTGCGCGAACGGCGGGCCGGCCTGCGGCGGACCCGGGTTCGGGGCGTGCTCGCCCAGCTTCACCTTCACCACGAGCGCGGCGGTCAGCGCACCGGCGCCACCACCGACGAGAATGCTCACGAGCAGAAAAATCCAGTTCATCGGGTCCCCCCTTCGGCTCGCGCCCAAGGTATCGCCCGCGGCACCGCGGACCACCGGCGGCCAGCCGACGGGAGGAGGACCGGACCGGCCGCTCAATACCCGATGATCACCAGCGCGAGGATCACCGCCAGCGCCATCCCGGCCAGCGGCAGCACCAGGAGCATGACCAGGTTCGCGAGCCACTCCCCGCGCGCCGCGCGCACCCGCTCAGCCATGCCTGCGCGCCCGCCGGTTCACCCACCACTGACCGCCGTCGTGCACGGCGTTGATGGCTTTGGTCCCGGCTATGCCGAGGGCGGAGAACACGAGGACGGCGGTGACGAGCCCGACCGCGACGAGTCCGACGATGATGGCGACGACGATGGCACCCATGTGAGCAGCGTCTCACACATCTGCTCGCGCGGGGAGACCTAGATCACAGCTTCACCGGATGGCAGCAACCACTCCGGCGAGTCGTTGCGCGGTGGCGTCGGCGATCTCCTCGCTCGGCGCCTCCACCATCACCCGCACGAGCTGCTCGGTACCGGACGGGCGAAGCAGCACGCGGCCCTGCTCGCCGAGCTCCGCCTCCGCGGCCGCCACGGCCTCGGACACCTCGGACGCCGAGACGGCCTGCGCCTTGTCCACCACCCGCACGTTCACCAGCACCTGCGGCAGCCGGCGCATCGTGGTGGCCAGGTCGGCGAGCGACTCGCCCGTCGCGGCCATCCGGCCCATCAGCCGCAGCGCCGTGAGCAGCCCGTCGCCGGTGGTGGCGTGCCCGGGCAGCACCACGTGCCCGGACTGCTCGCCGCCCAGCGAGAACCCGCCCGCGCGCAGCTCCTCCAGCACGTAGCGGTCGCCGACCTTGGTGGTGCGCAGCTTCACACCGTGATCGCGCATCGCCAGGTGCAGGCCCAGGTTGCTCATCACGGTGGCGACCAGCGTGTCGTCGGCGAGCTCGCCGGACTCCTTCATCGCCACCGCGAGCACCGCGAGGATCTGGTCGCCGTCGACGACCTGCCCGGCCGCGTCCACCGCGAGGCAGCGGTCCGCGTCGCCGTCGTGCGCGATGCCCAGGTCGGCGCCGTGCTCCAGCACCGCGGCCCGCACGTTGTCCAGGTGCGTCGAGCCGACGCCGTCGTTGATGTTGATGCCGTCCGGGTCGGCGTGCAGCGCGATCACGTCCGCACCCGCGCGCCGGTAGGCCTCGGGGGCCGCGCCGGAGGCGGCGCCGTTCGCGCAGTCCACCACGACGCGGATGCCGTCCAGCCGCTGCGGCGTCGCCACCAGCAGGTGGTCCACGTAGCGCTGCACCGCGTCCGGCACGTCCCGCACCCGGCCGACGTGCTCGCCGGTGGGCCGCTGCACGTGCTCGTCGAGGCGGGCGGCGATCTCGTCCTCCACCGCGTCCGGCAGCTTGTGCCCACCGGCGGCGAACAGCTTGATCCCGTTGTCCGGCATCGGGTTGTGCGAGGCGGAGATCATCACGCCGATGTCGGCGCCCAGCTCGCCGACCAGGTACGCGACCGCGGGCGTGGGCAGCACGCCCACCCGCAGCACGTCCATGCCCGCCGAGGTCAGCCCGGCGGTGACCGCCGCCTCCAGCATCTCGCCGCTGGCCCGCGGGTCGCGGCCCACCAGCGCCACCCGGCGCCGGGAGTCGTCGCGGTCGTAGAGCACTCGGGCCGCCGCGGCCGCCACGGACAACGCCAGTTCCGGCGTGAGATCCGCGTTCGCGAGACCTCGAACCCCGTCGGTGCCGAACAGCCGGGACATGTGCAGCGAATCCTCCTGGATCGACGGCAGTGCCACTGTCAGGCCGAACCCGGCCCGCAAAAAGATCACGGGAGCAGCCCCGGCGTCGCGCGGACGCCACGGCTGCTCCCGTGAATCGTACGAAAGGTCAGCGCTTGCTGTACTGCGGAGCCTTGCGGGCCTTCTTGAGGCCGTACTTCTTGCGCTCCTTCTCCCGCGAGTCGCGGGTGAGCATGCCGGCCTTCTTCAGCGCCGGACGGTCATCCGCGTCCAGCTCGACCAGCGCACGCGCGATGGCCATGCGCAGCGCACCGGCCTGACCGGAGGGGCCACCGCCGTTGAGGTTCGCGTGCACGTCGAAGCCCTCGACGCGCTCCACGAGAACCAGCGGTTCCTTCACGATCTGCTGGTGGACCTTGTTCGGGAAGTAGTCCTCGAGCGCCTTGCCGTTCAGCTTGAACCCACCGCTGCCGGAGGTCAGGCGCACGCGGACGATGGCCTCCTTGCGGCGGCCGACGGTCTGCACGGCGCGGCCGGACGGGATCGGAGCGAACTCCTGAGGCGCGTCCTCGACGTCGGTCTCGACGTCCGCGTCGACCTCGGCGTTCTCGGCGAAGTTCTCGCCGATGTTCTCGACGACGTCCTCGCCGACGGTCTCGATAACCGGAGTCTCCTCCGGAGCAGGAGTGGTCACTGGCTGGTCCTCGGGTCCCTCGGTCACTTCTCGACCTTCGCGTTGATCTGGTACGGCTGCGGGTTCTGGGCCGCGTGCGGGTGCTCCGGGCCTGCGTAGACCTTGAGCTTCTTGCCCATGGCCCGGCCGAGCTTGGTCTTCGGGAGCATGCCGTGAATGGCCTTCTCCAGGACCCGCTCGGGGTGCTTCGAATCCAGAACCTCGCCCAGGGACTGCTTGCGCAGGCCGCCCGGGTAACCGCTGTGCCGGTAGTGGAACGCCTGGTCGCGCTTCTTGCCGGTCAGCGCCACCTTCTCAGCGTTGACGATGACGACGAAGTCGCCGGTGTCGAGGTGCGGGGCGTAAGTCGGCTTGTGCTTGCCGCGCAGCAGCAGGGCGGCCTGGGTGGACAGCCGACCGAGCACCACGTCCTCGGCGTCGATGACATGCCAGGCGCGGGTCACCTCGCCGGCCTTGGGGCTGTACGTGCGCACGGATCTACCTCGTCGTCGTTCGCGTCGGAATCTCGGTGCGGACCCCGTGTGTTCCTCTGGGGAGCCCATCGGAACCGTGCCGGGTCGGAAACCCCGGTCTGGCCGGGGAACCGGCACGTCCTGGGTGTCACCAGAGACCTGTGGCCCCGGTTCGGCCTCGGCTCTCGCCGGGCGTTCCGCTGGGCCGGTCACCGCTCCAACACCGCAGTCGCGCACCGCACAACAAACAATCAGGGTACTCGTTGGCGAGAAGACCCACCGATACGGGGTCCCCTTCGCCGGGGAACGCCCGTCGGCGTGCCGAATCGCCGAGTGGATGCTACCCGGCGGCCCGGAAGCCCCGGACACCCGCCCCGGTGCAACGCCGACCCCGGGCCGCGAGGGGCGTCCGGGGTCGGCGGTGGGCTCGGGGCGAAGATCAGCCGCCGAAGCGACCGGCGTTCTTCTGCTCACCGGCCTGGTAGGACTCGTTCGCGGCGTTGACGGCCATGCCCATCTTCGCGGCGATCTCGATCATGTTCTGGGCGGCCTTGTCCCACTCGGTCTGCGCGGCGCGGTACGCCTCCTGGGCCTGGCCCTCCCAGGTGTTGACCAGCGGCTTGAGCATGTTCTCCAGCTCGTCCAGCTCGCCCTGGATCTTGGTGGCGGTGCCGCCCAGGTCGTCCGCAGCCTGGCTCAGCTGGCCGAAATCAACCCGAATTTCCATGATGTGGTCCCCTCACGTGAAGTGGTCGAAAGAAGGTGGAGAAACGAACGTCGATGGCGGGCTCAGCCGCCGAGCATGCCCTCGATCTTGGAGATCTCGGCGGCCTGCTCCTCTTCGTTCTGGGTGTAGGCCTGACCCGAGGACTGGATGTTCTCGCTGATCTCGCCCAGCTTCTGGTTGATCACCTTGGCGTTCTCCTGGAACGCGTCCATGAGGCGGCGGAAGACGTCGGAGGCGCCGCCCTTCCAGGAAGCCAGGACCGGCTCGAGCTGCGTCTGCAGCGTGTTCACCGCGTTCTCGACGTTGCCGCGAACCTCTTCGACCTGACCCGAAGCCTTGGCCATCAGGTCCGCGTCGGTACCCATCCCGCTCATAGGTGAGCCCCCTTCATTCGTTGTTCGAAGATCGATGAACCTACGACGCAGACATTGCCACGTCCGGTTCCGCCCTGTCCCAGCTTTTCGCGGAAACGGTTGCGGCTGTAAACGCGGATGAAGGAAATCGCTGGTCACGAGCGGATTAGCGATTGCGAAAGAATCCGCGCACGCCGACTGCGCGGACGAACGGACGCGGAATTCGCGAATGCGATTTGCACCCGCTACCGATTTCGCGCGGCGGCGGGCACCTTTCGCGGGGCGGTGATCACCGGGAGATCGAGAGCGAGGAGACGACCCGCTCGCAGGCTCCCTCCACTTCGGACTTCCCCGCCGCGGTGTACCGGCAGCCCACGCTCACCTGGTAGTGCCCCTGGTGCAGCACGAACCACTCGACGGTCGCGCCCGCCAGGTCCTCCCGGTAGTACACGACGTCCCGGCCCGCGAAGGTCGCCGAGGAGTCGAAACCGGAGAAGCGCTGCCCGTCGGCGTTGTACCGGTCGTACTCGGCGCGCAGGTCCGCGACCGCGCGGGACCGCCCGGCCTCCACGTCGTAGCCGAGGTCCCCCTGCTGCACGACGATCAGGTCGTCGCCGTCGGAGCGCGGCGCGACCACGGTCTGCCACAGCTCCGGGTCGCCGCCGGTCTGCTTCCAACCGCCCGGGTAGTCGAAGCCGTACTCGTACTGCGCGACGTGCCGCGGCGGGACGTCCGCCCGGCCGCCGGTGACCTGCACGAGCAGCACCGCGACCACCACCACGAGCACGATCGCCGCGGCGGCGGCCGCACCCCACACCCAGGGCTGCACCCCGGTCCGGCGCGGCACCGGGGTGTGGAACACCGGACGCGTCTGGTCGCCGGCGCCGATGACGATGGTGGAGGCGCGGCTGAGCGAATCGCCCGGCGGCACCGCGGCGGGCTGCGGCACCCACCCCGGCCGCTGCCCGGCCGCGTACCGGGGACGCGCGGCCGGTGCGGGCGCGCCGCGGTGCGCGCCCGCGGGCGCGAGCCCACCGGTGCGCTCCGGGTCCAGCCGCACCGCCCGCAGCGCGCCGCGGGCCACCACCGTCTCCGGCTGGTCCAACGTGGTCGGCAGCACCCCGGTGCGCTCGTGCAGCAACCGGGCCACCAGCGGGATCCGGCTGGAACCGCCGACCAGGAACACGCCGGTGAGGCGGTCCCGCGGCACCTGGCCGTCCTGCAGGATCGTCGAGACGAGGTCCGCGGCCTTCGCCAGCGGCGCGGCCACCAGGCGTTCCAGGTCGGCGCGGGTGACGTGCGCGTCCGAGAACGGCGGCGGCATCGGCACGTCCGTGTAGGTGTGCCGGGACAGCGTCTCCTTCGCCCCGCGCACGTCCTGGCGCAGCACCCGGCGGCGCCGCCGGTCGGCCATGTCCCGGCCTTCGACGAGCTTGTGCCACGCGGCCGGGTCCATCCCGGACACGACGGAACCGATGTGCTCCAGCAGCGCCTGGTCGATGTCGGCCCCGCCGAAGTTCGGTTCGCCCCTCGTCGCCAGCACCCGGAACGCGTGCCCCTGCTTGCGGACCACGCTGGCGTCCACGGTGCCGCCGCCGAGGTCGAGCACGGCCAGCGCGCCGCCGTCGGGCAGCCCGTGCCCGGCGGAGTGGAACACGGCCGCGGCCACGGGTTCGGGGACGAGCACCACTTCCTTCGCCAGCCCGGCGGCGGCCTGGCGCAGCACCCCGGCGCGGACCGCGCCCCAGTCGGCGGGGTGGGTGAGCACGAGCAGGTCCACTCCGGCGCCTGCGGCGAACCGGCGGGCCTCGCCGACGGCGCGCTGCAGCACCGCGCGCACCACGTCGCCGACGCGCAGCACGCTGCTGCCGAGCAGCAGCTCGCCCTCGTCGATGCGGCGCTTGGGGTGCGGTTCGAACCGGGACGGGTCGACGGCGGCCTGCCGCTCCGCCTCGTGGCCGACGAACACCGTGCCGTCGGCGGCGGCGAACACCGCCGAGGGCACCAGGGGCTGGCCGTCGACGACCACCACCTGCGGTTCACCGCCGCCGACGGACACCACGGTGCAAGTGCTCGAGGTGCCGAAGTCGACCGAGACGTGCAGGGACACCCACTACTCCTTCGCGCACCGCCGCGAGGTCGCGTCGGTGTCTTCGCCGGGCCGCCGGTGCGGCGGGACGAACCGGGAGCGAACCCGAATTCCCCCGAACGGTTCGCGCGAGTCGGGTTCCGATCCCGAATCCACCCCAGCACCCTAGAGGCCGAGGGTGCGCGCAGTTCAACAGTCTGCCCTCGATCGGGTGACTTAGGCGGCAACCCCTTGACTCACCGTGCGCGACGCTCCCGATCATCGAGCGGCCCGGCCGACCCCGGGCGCGGCGGTCGTCCCGCCGTCCCGGTGGCCGCCCTCCCCCGGCGGCCCGCGGAGCTCAATTCGAATACTTGATCTCGGCCAGGAACGTGCGCCATTGATCGCGTCGGAAGCACAGCACCGCGGACTGGTCCTTCGAATCGCGCACGTCCACCCGCATCGCGATCGACCCCACTTCCACGCACGCCGATTGACTACCGCTGTAGCTCGATTTCCGCCAGCGCCCCGTCCCCATGACCAGTGCCCTCCCCGCACTCGTACCTGCGCGCATAAGCCGCGACGAGTTCCAGGGAACATTCAGGGCTCAGCGCCGTCCGGCACAGACTAGATCGTGCGTGCAGAAAGGGCGTTACATCTTCCGGGTCGTCCAGGAATGCGCCGCACCGGCGCTGTTCCAAGTGGACGATCGGCCTGCTCCGAACGAACTCCAGCAGCAGGAACGGGCCGTCCAGCCCGGTGTGCGCGCCCTTCGCGAACGGCACCACGTGCAGCGAGATGTTCGGTTCCCGGCACATCGCCTGCACGGCGTTCAACTGCGCGGCCATCACCGCAGGCCCGCCGACGGCGCGGCACAGCGCGGCCTCGTCCAGCAGCACCACGTACCGGGTCGGTTCGGAGCGGTGCAGCACCCCCTGCCGGGCCAGCCGGGCCGCGATGAGCCGGTCCACGCGATCGGCCGGAACACCGGTGGCGAGGAACAGCGCGCGGGCGTAGTCGGGAATCTGCAGCAGTCCCGGAATGAGGACCTCGGACGCCTCGGTGATGCAGACCGCGCGTTGTTCCGCGTCGATGAGTTCGGTGAGCTGCGCGGGCAATCCGACACCCGATTCCCACCACACCGGTTCGTCGATGTCGTAGGCGAGGCGCAACAGGCGGTCGCGGTTCGCGCCGCGGACGTCCACGGCGTCCAGGAAGGCCCGCACGGAATTCGGGGCGAGACGGCGGCGGGCCGTCTCCATTCGGCTCACCTTCGCTTCGGAGCAGCCGATCAGATCGCCGAGCTGGCGCAAGGTCAGTCCGGATTGCTCGCGAACGGCACGCAATTCCTTTCCCAGCGCGCGGGCTCGGGGGGTGTCTGACATGGCCCACACCATAAGCGCGAAAACCGAGGAAGATCTTCGCTCGATCGTGTCATTCACCGAGAGCGACGACGGCCCTCCCCGGTCAGGGGAGGGCCGTCGTCGTTCCGCTCAGGAACCGATCACTGCGGCTGCGAGTACGCCGTCTGGATCAGCTGCGGGCCACCGCGCATCGAGCGGCTGACCAGCATCCCGCGGCCCGGCGGCAGCTGCCGGGACTTGACGTTGCCGACGAGCTGGCCGTCGTCCTTGTTCGCGCTCATCGCCAGACCCGGGGTGGAGACCTCCCGCATCTTGCCGATGATCGGCTCGAACAGCGCCCGGCTGGCACCGCCCGAGTTCCGGGCCAGGATGATGTGCAGCCCGACGTCGGAGGCCTGCGGGACGAACTCGGCCAGCGGCGCCAGCGGATTGCTCCCCTGCGGCGAGACCATCTCGTAGTCGTCGATCACGATGAACAGCTCCGCGCCCTTCCACCAGGAGCGGTCGCGCAGCTGCTGCTGCGTGACGTCCGGGCCGGGCAGCCGCCGCTTCAGCGCGTTGACGATGTCCCGCACGTTGCTCTTCAGCTGGTCCGAGGTGACCGTGTACTCCATCAGGTGCGACTCCGGCACGACGCCGAGCATCGTGCGGCGGAGGTCGACGTGCAGGATCAGCGCCTGCTCGCGGGTGTACCTGGTGGTGATGCCGTGCACGATGCTGCGCAGCAGCGCCGTCTTCCCCGACTCCCGCTCGCCGAACGCGTAGAAGTGCGGCTCGGCCTTGAAGTCCAGGTAGACCGGGTTGAGCCCGTCCTCGTTGATGCCGATCGGCACCAGGTGCGGACGCGGCTGCTGCTCCAAGGCGGGCAGCTGCTCGTACGGCAGCAGGTTCGGCAGCAGCCGGACCTGCGGCGCCGGACGGCCCTTCCACGAGCTGCGGACCCGGTTGACCAGGTCGGCGACGCCGTCGGCGAGGTCGTCGTTGTAGAGCTCCCACGACGGGCGCGGGTGCTTCTCGTTCGCCGCCTCGGCGCGGGCCGCCTCCGCGGGGATGCGGTCGCCGAGCTTCTCGCTGTCCACCCGGGGCAGTGCCGTCAGGTAGTGCATCTGCGTGGCGTGCAGCCCGCGGCCCGGGCGGCCCTGCGGCACGGTCACCGCGAGCTTGCGGTTGACCTCGGACTCGCCGGGGTCACCGAGCCGGAGCTCCATCCGGGTGCCGAGGGCGTCCTTGACCTGCGGCCGGATCGCGGCCCACCGGTTGGCACCGATGAACACGTGGATGCCGAACGCGAGGCCCTGCTGCACCAGGTTGTTGATCTCCGGTTCGAGCGGCTCGAAATCGGGCTCGGCGCGGAACGCCTCCCAGCCGTCGATGATGAGGAACACGTCGCCGTACGGGTCGTCGGTGATCTCGCCGCGACGCTTCCGGTTGCGGAAGTCGGTCATCGAGTCGATGCCCGCCTCCTGGAACCGGCCTTCGCGCGCCGCCAGCAGCGCCTTGATCTCCGCGATGGTGCGGCGCACCGTGTCCGGGTCGCGCCGGTTGCCGTACGCGCCGACGTGCGGCAGGTTGCGCAGCGCCGCCAGCGAACCACCACCGAGGTCGACGCAGTAGAACTGCGCTTCCTGCGGGGTGTGCGTGAGCGCCATCGACGCGATCATCGTGCGCAGCAGGTTCGACTTGCCGGTCTGCGGACCGCCGACCACGGCCCCGTTGCCCTCGGCGCCGTTGGCGAAGCGCAGCACCAGCGGGTCCTGCCGCTGGTGGTAGGGCACGTCGATGAGCCCGATCGGCACTTCCAGCTTGCCGCTGCCCGGGTGGCCGACGGCGGAGTAGCCGCGGTCGTCGGTGGCCTGCAGCGGCGGCAGCAGCCCGTCCAGCGTGGGCGGCGCGTCCAGCGGCGGCAGCCACACGGTGTGCGCGGGCGGCCACTGGCCCTCGACCTTGTTGATGACCAGCTGGAAGTCGGTCGGCGCCAGCTCGTCCTTCTTCTTCGGTTCCTCTTCTTCGACGACCGCCGGTGCCGCGGGCTCCGGGGGCTTCTCCACGAAGTCGGGGATGAAGAACCGCGGCCGCTTCTCCCCCGTCACCGGCGAAGCCGCGCGGCTCATCGGGCGGCGTCCGCTGGTCTGGTGGTCGTGGCCGGAGACGTAGGCGGCGCGGAAGCGCTCCATCCCGTTGGGGTGCTTCAGGTAGCCGTGCCCACCGTTGGACGGCAGGTCCGCCGCGTCCGGGATGCCGATGGCGGCGCGGGATTCGGAGGCGTTGAACGTCTTCAGGCCGATCCGGTAGGACAGGTGCGAGTCCAGGCCGCGCAGCTTGCCCTCCTCCAGCCGCTGCGAGGCGAGCAGCAGGTGGACCTGCAACGACCGGCCCAGCCGGCCGATCATGTTGAACAGGTCGGCGAACTCGGGCTTCTGCTGCAGCAGCTCGCCGAACTCGTCGATGACCACGAACAGCGCGGGCAGCGGGTCCTTGGCGTTCTCGTGCCCGGCCTCGTAGAGCTTCCGGTAGTCCCAGACGTTCTTCGCGCCCGCCTTGTCCAGCACCTCCTGCCTGCGGTTCATCTCGCCGTCGAGGGCGGCCTGCATCCGGTCGACCAGGGTGCTGTCGTCCCCGAGGTTCGAGATGCTCGCCGAGACGTGCGGGGCGCTGTCGAAGCCCTTGAACGTCGCGCCGCCCTTGAAGTCGACGAGCACGAAGTTCAGCGATGCCGAGGAGTGCGTGGCCAGCAGGCCCAGCACGATGGTGCGCAGGAACTCGGACTTGCCGGAACCGGTCGCACCGATGCACAGCCCGTGCGGGCCCATGCCGTTGGACGCGGTCTCCTTGATGTCCAGGTGCACGATCTCGCCCTGCTCACCCGGGCCGATCGCGACGCGGTACATGTCGTCCCGCGGGCGCGGGCGCCACGCCTCGTTGAGGTCGAAGGTGACCGGGTCGCCCGCGAGGCCGAGCTGCTCGATGTAGTTGAGCTGCGTGGTGAGCGGTTCGAAACCGTCGCCGTCGTCCACCTCGGCCGGGCCGGACGCGATGCGGTAGCGCGCCATCTGGCGGGCCAGCGAGGTGGCCTCCTCCATGCTCAGCGTGTCCGGTTCGCCGAACCACTCCACGCTGTTCTGGCCGCGAGCGCCGATGCGGTCCGGCTCGACGACGATGCGCATGCCGCGGCGCTGGGTCATCTGACCGAGCACATCGGACAGGTCGATGATCGTGACGCCGGCGAGGCCGCCCTCGACGACCAGCTGCTCCTCGCGGCTGATCTCGGCGTCGTCGAGCACGATCACGATGTGCGGCTGGCCGTCCGGCGGGGCCGCGTTGCGCTGGAACCGGGGGCGTTCGGCGAGCTGCTCGTCGAGCATCTCCTCGATGCCCCACAGCGAACCGGACATCAACCGCAACGAGCCGATGCCGTCGGTCTCGGTCGGGTGCTGCGCGTGCGGCAGCCACTTCACCCAGTCCCACTCGGTGCGGGCCCGGCCGCTGGAGGCGACCGCGATCATCACGTCGTTCGGCGAGTGGAAGGTCGCCAGCTGCGCCAGCATCGCCCGCGCCAGCCCCCGGGTGACCGCCCGGTCGCCCTGCAGCCCGACCGCGGCGAAACCGCGCAGCGAGGTCGCGATCGGCAGCTGCGCCACCAGCGAGTGCGCGCGCACGAAACGGCGCAGCGCCAACGTGGTGATCGGCTCCAGCTCGTCGACCGGACCGGTCTGCGGCGGCACCAGCCGGGTCTCCAGGCGCTGCGAACCGCGGCCGACCCGGACCTGGCAGAAGTCGTTGTCGTTCGGCCTGCGCTCCCACATCCGCCGGGTGCCGTTCGTCAGCGACCACAGCGTCTGCGGGTCCGGGTGGACCCACTCCCGGGCGAGGCGCTGCTCGTCCGCGGCCTCGCGGGCGCGATCCCGCATCTGACCGAGGTACCGCAGGTAGTCCTTGCGGTCCTCGTTCATCTCGGCCTTCTTCTGACCGCCGTCCTTGCCGCCGCCCGCCATCATCCCGAAGGTCGAGACGAGCATCATCATCGGCATCATCATCATCATCGGGTTGTCCTTGGCCCGCTGAAGCATGAAGACCATCATCCCGAGGGATGCGACGATCATGACGCCTGGCAGCACCTTCTGAACGATGTTGCCGGGGATCACCCGCGGGATCTCGGGTGGCGGTTCGAGGTGCACCTCCCCGCCAGGCGGCCTCGGAGCGGCCATGCGCGGCGTTCGCTTGAACTGCAGCGTGCTCACCGGAGGCAGCAACCTTTCCTGTCGTAGCAATGTGGAGCGGCGGGCTCACGTCACGACGCCCCTACTGCCGCAGGCGGCATTCTGTACCGTCCACGGCACCGACGTCAGCAGGGTCCGGGTGGTTCCGGCCGGTCCGTGACCATCCGGTTGCGAACCCGTTGGCACGAGTTCGACCAAACCCTTCACCCCTGCGAGGTCGGTGCGGCCATACTAGGGGCGCTCTTCGGCCGGGCGGGCCGCTTTCGCCGAGAAAACCGCACCACGGCCGGATTGACGCAGGAGGACCCAAGTGCCAGGACTTAGGAAGTAGGGGGCCGCAGTGGCGACCGGGACCACGGTGTTCAGCCGCGTGACAGTGGTGGCGCCGAATACTCGCATCGACTTGGCGCTGCCCGCCGACGTCGCGGTGGCGGATCTGCTGCCGATGCTGCTGGAGATGGCCCGCGAGGCCAGCACGGACGGTGGCTCGCGGCACGGCGGCTGGTGCCTGGCGAAGCTGGGTGAAGAACCGCTGGAGAACAGCCAGACGTTGTCCTCGCTGGGCGTCGTCGACGGCGAGCTGCTGCAGCTGCGCCGCCGCTCCGACGACCCGCCGCCGCCGCTGTACGACGACGTGGTGGACGCGCTCGCCGAAGCGGAACCGGGCAGCTACCGGCCGTGGACGAAGGAGACCGCCGCGAAGATCGGGCACGCGGCGGGCGTGCTCGGGTTCGTCGCGGCCGCCGCCGCATTAGGACTGTCCGGTCAGGCCGGTGGCGTCCTCTTCCACGCGATCACCGCGATCATCGCGGTCGTGGTCGCCGTGTTCGCCACCGGGATCGGCTCCGTCGTGACCCGCGCCTACGGCGCCGCCACCACCGGGACCGTGATCGCCGGGGCGGGCGCGCTGCCGATGGCGTTCGTCGCCGGGCTCAACGCGGTGCCGGGCAACGACCCCACCCCGAAGCTGCTGCTGGCCAGCGCGCTGGTGCTCATCTTCGCGTCGATCTCGCTGATGGTGATCGGCACCGGCATCGTCACGTTCATCGCCGCCGCGACCGTCTCCACCTTCGCGGTGCTCGCGTTCATCGCCGCGCTGCTGCTGCCGAGCGGGGCCGGCGCGGCCGGGGTCGCCGCCGGCGCAGGCGCCATCGGGCTCGCCGGGATCTCGCTGCTGCCGCGGCTGACCATCCAGCTGGCGAAGCTGCCGCTGCCGCACGTGCCGGGCAACGCCGACGACCTCAAGGAGGACGAGGGCTTCCCGGACTACCTGATGATCGAGCGCCGCACCGGCCTCGCCCACCAGTACATGACCGGCCTGATCATCGGCTGCGGGCTCACCGCCGCGCTCGGCGCGATCCTCGCCATCACGCTGGCCAACGGCGGCGTCTTCGGCGCCCTGTTCGCGATCGTGGTCTCCGCGGTGCTGCTGCTGCGCGGCCGCAACTACGCCAACGGCAGCCAGGCGGTGGCGCTGCTGGTCAGCGGGCTGCTCGCCGCGGTCGGCGTGGCCGCCGGGCTGCTCGTGCAGACCGCGCTGATGCCGATGGCCGTCGCGTGGGTCTTCCCGCCGCTGCTGCTGCTCAGCGTCGGCTCGCTCGTGTTCGGCGTGGTGTTCCCGAACCGCCGGTTCTCGCCGGTGCAGCGGCGCATGGTGGACATCCTGGAAGCCGTGCTGATCGCACTGGTGCTGCCGCTCGCGCTGGGCGTCATGGACCTGTACATGACGATCCGCGACCTCAACCTCAACTTCTTCTGAGGACCGCCGAGATGGTTTTCAACTCGCGGAACGGTGCGCTGCGGCGGGGCGTGGCGCTGGTCGCCGTCCTGGGGATCACCGGGCTCGGCGCGGCGCAGCCCGCGCTGGCGGACGAGATCGAGTTCCAGCCGCCCCCGCTGGTCCCGGCCGCGCCCGGGAGCGGGCCGCTCAGCCCCTCCGGCAACTTCGAGCCCACCCAGGGCTGCATGCAGGCGAACAACAGCGGCACCTCCGTCGAGGAGAAGCCGTGGAGCCAGCTCACCCTCGGGTTCGAACGCGCCCACGCCGAAGGGCTCACCGGTCAGGGATCGACCGTCGCGGTCATCGACACCGGCGTCAACGAGCACCCGCGCCTGAGGCTGAACGACGGCGGCGGCAGCGCCGTGCCGGGCGGCGGACCGAACCAGGACTGCGACGGCCACGGCACCGTGGTGGCCGGGATCATCGCGGCGCAGCAGTCCTCGGACAGCGGGTTCGTCGGGGTCGCCCCGGACGCCACGATCATGTCGATCCGGCAGTCGTCCGCGGTGTACCAGGACAAGCAGCAGAACAAGACGATCGGCGACACGCAGACGATGGCGCAGGCCGTGCAGTACGCCACGGACCGGGGCGTCGACGTCATCAACATCTCGCAGTCGTCCTGCCAGACGATGGCCGCGGCGATGGCCGACGGCGGCGGGTACAACAACCGGCTGTACAACGCGGTGAAGAACGCCTCCGACCAGGGCGTCGTCGTGGTCGCCGCGGCGGGCAACACGCAGGACAGCTGCCAGAAGAACCCGCCCGGCAACCCGGTCACCGCGGTGCTGCCCGCCTGGTTCGACGAGTACGTGCTGACCGTCGCCTCGGTCGGGCAGCAGGGCCAGGCCTCCGAGTTCACCGTCCCCGGGCCGTGGGTCGACGTCGCCGCACCGGGCGAGGACCTCACGGCGCTCGACCCGGGCAGCGGCGGCACCGGCGTGGTCAACCAGATCGCGACCGGGCAGCAGGGCGAGCCGGGACCGATCCAGGGCACCAGCTTCGCCGCCCCCTACGTGTCGGGGCTGGCGGTGCTGATCAAGGAGAAGTTCCCGGAGCTCACCGCGAAGCAGGTGATGGACCGGATCGAGCAGACCTCGCTGAGCCCCGGCGGGCCGAACGGGCGCAACGACATCCTCGGGCACGGCATGATCGACCCGATGGCGGCGTTGAGCGACGTGGTGCCCGCGGAGCACGGCGTGCAGCCCGCTCCGGCGAAGCCCGCCCGGCTCAGCGCGGACGTCATCCCGCAGGCCGACTGGGCGGCGCTGACCGTCGCGTTCGGCGGGGCGCTCGGCGGGATCGGGGCGGTGCTGTTCACGGCGTTCCTGATCAACGCGCGGCGCACGGCCCGGGCGCGCAGCGCGGGCACCGACGACGACTGATCCCGGCACCGGCCGACGACGAGGCCCGGTGGAGTCCACTTCGGACTCCACCGGGCCTCTTCCGTCAGCGCGCGATCACTCCGGGCGCTTCTTCTTCGCGTCGCCGAGCACCGGTTCCGCGGCGGGCGGGACGCCGAACAGCTCCGCCGGGTCGGCCTTCGGGCGCGGCCGCCGCTGCCCGCGACGGCCCGCGGCGCCGCCCGCCCCGGCCAGGCCCGCCATCCCGGCGAGCGGCATCATGCCGCCGACCATCCCGCCGCCGAGCAGGGCACCGGTGGTGCCCGCGGAGTCGTCGGTGCCGTGCTCGGCGGTGTCGTGATCGGCGGTGCCGGGCCCAGCCGGGTCGTGCTCAGCGGTGCCGTGCTCGCCGGGTTCGGCCTGGGCGGGGGTGGTCGACGCGGCACCGGTCGCCCCGGGGTCCGCGCGGTGCGCACCGTCCGGCGGTCCACCGGCGGCCCGTTCCGCGCCGCTCGCGAGCTCCGTCCACAACGGATTCTTCGGACCGTCCGCGGTGACGGTGGGCACCGGCGGCAGCACGTCCCGCTGCTCGGCGCAGGACCGCTGCAACCGGGCCATCACCTCGTGCACCGATTCGGCCAGCCCGGCCGCCGGGCGCCGGGCGCGCATCAGGTGCTCGCGGGCGGCGGGCAGGTCGGCGCCCGGTTCGCGCAGCGCCGCGTGCACTCCCGCGGCGACCTCGGTGAGGAACCGCCGCATGTCCCCCGCGATCTCGTGCAGCGCGTCGGCGGCCGCGTCCAGCGCCGCGGCCAGCGCGTCCGCCGCCTCGGCGAGCGCACCGCCGCTCGCGCCGATCCGGCGCAGCCCGGCGATGAACCCGTCGGCGGCCGCGCCGTCCCAGCTCGCCTCGATGCCGCTCACCTCGCCCGCGGCCGCCGAGGTGCCGTCGCGCAGCGCGTCCGCGGCGGCGCGCCAGAACGCGGCGGCGGGCCGCAGCGACCGCCACTCCCCGTCGGCGACGGCGAATTCGGGAGCGAACGGGTCGGGGACCTCCAGCACCTCGGCGGACTGGCGCAGGAAGTCCAGCTGCACCGGGGGCTCGGCCCGCTCGGGGTCGAACGCGGCGGGCGAGGTGTCCGGCGGGCTCGGCGCGGAATCCGGTGCGACGGTCCCGGATTCCGGTGCGACCGGCTCCGGTCCCGCTGCGCCGAAGCCGGATTCCGGTGCGCCGAAGCCGGTTTCCCGTGCGGCGGTTCCGGTTCCCGCTGCGGCGGTTCCGTTTTCCGGTGCCGCACTCCCGGTCTCCCGTGCGGCGGCACCGGATTCCGCTGCGGCGGCCCCGGCTTCGGTCCCCGCCGCCGGGGCGTCCGGCGCCGACCGCCGCTCCGCCGCTGCCGCGCTGGCCGCGCTGGCCGCGCGCACCGTCCGCAGGTCGTTGGCCTGCAACATCCCGCCCTCGTCCGCCATCACGCCGCGCCTTCCCCGCCGAACCCGGCGGCGTGCTCGGCGTCCTCGGCCGCGTGCCGTTCGGCGACCGCGGCGAGCTCACCGCCCGCGTCCGCGACCGCGTGCCCGAGGGCGAAGATCCGCTCCCGCAGCGCCACCGCCAGCCCGTCGTACGACTCGGCGGCCGCCTCGCCCCAGGACCCGAACTCCGCGCCACCGGGCGCGTTCCCCAGTTCCCGCCCCACTTCGCCCACGAGCTCCCCGGCTGCGCGCACCGCGTCCGCGCGCCGCGCCAGCTCGTCGGTCTCGATCCGGATCCCCGCCATCCGGCACCTCCCGGTAGTCGACGACACCGGTCACCCCAGCGGACCGGCGGATGCGCCGCGCGACCCGGCGCGAGCACACCATCCCTGCGACGTGCCCGGTGGAGCAACGGTTCCCCGCCACTGGGCGGGAAACGCGACACGGCCCGCCCGACCGGAGTGGTCGAGCGGGCCGTGGACCTCGCGGGAAGAGCCGTCAGCCGCCGGTGCTGCCGGACTGCTGCTGCGCCTGCGGATTCGGCGGCGGCCGGTTGACGCCGCCCGGCGGGACCGGGACGGAGTCGTACACGTAGCTGGCCTGCGCCGGGTCGAGCAGATCGCCCTTCGGCAGCGAGCGCAGGATCCCGGACGGCCCGGCCTGCAGCAGGCTCGGGTTGTTCACCACGCCGAGTCCCTGCGCGGTCTTCCCGTCCTTGATCCCGTAGATCACGCCCTGGTCGGTCACCAGGTAGATCGGGGCCGAGCCGGCACCGGCCTCGTTGGACGCGCCCCGCACCACGGACGCCTTCCCGGCGGGCATGTAGAAGTAGTCCACCTTCGGGCCGGTCCCGTCGAACTGGGCCAGCTTCACCGGGGCGGTCTTCGTGGGGGCGTCCTTGCCGACCGTGACCGTGACGTGGTGCTCGCCGCCGATGTTGTGCCAGCTCAGGCAGGACGTGGGCGCTTGCTGGAAGGACAGCGGCTTGGGCACGACCGTCGGGAACGAGTCCATGTCGATCTTCTCGTTCTTCGCGTCCGGTGCCGCCGTGATGGTGCCGCTGGAGTCCGGGATCTCCCGGCTCTTGCTCTTGCTGGCGTGCAGCACGGCCGCGGCGCCGTAGCTGATCTCCTGCTTGCCCTCGGGGAGCAGCGCGTAGTACTGGTTCTCCTCCGGCGCGCCGGGCACGCTCCGCTTCACCACGTCACCCGATTCGTACGGGTTCAACATGTAGGTGACCTGACCGCTCGGCAGGTCCGGGATGCGCAGTGGCGGCGCGTCCGGCACCGAGTTCAGCATGTTGGTGGTGATGGTGCGCGGAACCACTCCGTTGAGGCCGTAGAGGTCCATCACGGCCTGCTCGGAGCGGTCCACCTGGGCCTTGACGACCTTGGTGTGCGGACGGTCCTCCAGCTCGACCCGGTAGATCAGGTACTCCTGCCCGGAGCTCTGGTCCTGCACGAACAGCGATTCGTCGGGCTTGAGCTCGACGCCGTGGTCCGCGTCGCCGCCGATGACCGTGGTCTCCACCTTCGTCGCGCGCTGTGTCCGGTCCTCGCTGCCGAGGTTGTCCCGGACCTGCCCGACGTCGCAGATCGCCCACGCGGGTTCGGCGACGTCGTTCGCCGCGGGCAAGTAGTTGGGGGCGTTGACCATTCCGGTGCGCGGGCCGCGCGGGAACTCCGCCAGCGCCGACTCCTTCACCGTGGTCGCCTGCACCGGCTGGCTGCCCTGGCCTTCGGACTGCGCCATCACCAGCAGCTTCGCCGACGCCATGTTCAGCATCGGGATCAGCCGCTTCTGGGCGGCTTCGTCGGCGGTGACGACGTACACGCTGCCGCTGTCCTTGCCGATGACGATGGACCCCGGCTCGGGGATCGACCCCTTCCCGCCGAACAAGCCCCAGACGAGGAACCCGATCAGACCGATGCAGGCGAGGATGGCACCCGCGATGGTGGCGCGCTTGTGCGAGCCCATCGGGTCGTGCAGCATCACCGCGTCTTTGCGCACCAACGCCGATTCCATCCGGCGAAGGACGAACTGGTACGCCTGAACCTGTGACTTCGTTGTGGGTGTTGATGCCATTCTTCGCCTACAGCTCTCCCGTCCGAGGTACGGTTCCGCAGGATAGCCGGAGAGGGGCGCCGCACGGGTCCGGTTCGACGGAACCCTTCCGCAAACTCTTGGAACGGCTGCCGAACGACCTGGTTGGCGCGCTCGGGCGCGCACTACCTGCGAGGGGAAGAGACCGAACGGATGTCCGTCAGTACGCAACATCCGGCCCAGCCGAACGCCTCCGGTACCGGCGGTGCTCGCACGCGCATCCGAGCGCGGCGTCGCACGGTCGGTGCCAGCCTCGGGGCGATGCCGGTGGCCAACATCGTCGTCATCGAGGTCGGTCTGGCACTCGGCCTGATCCTCCTGCTGCTCAACGAGATGCTGTGGCCGGTGTCCGCGGGCGTCGTCGCGCTCGCGCTGATCATCGCGCTGCTGCGCAGGCGCGGCCGCTGGTTCACCCAGTGGTTCGGGCTCGTCCTGGAATACCGGACGCGCAGCCACATCCGCCGTTCCGTCCCGCCGTCCGAGGACGTCAGCGAGTTCGTCGAGGACCGCAACGGTGACGGCATCATCGGGCCGGACGAGAACCACCGGGTGGCGCTGCTGCGCATCCTGGTGGAGGACCTCGTCGTCGCCCGCGGCCAGGACCACGACCGCAACCCCGTCGGATTGTCCTGGCACAACGGCAAGTGGACCGCGGTGCTCATGGTGGACCCGACGCCGCCGCTGATCAGCAACCCGGACAAGGCGACGAACCTGCCGCTGGGCGTGCTGACGCCGTGCCTGGAGGACCGCGGCGTGGTGCTCGACGCGATCCAGGTGATCTGGCACTGCTACCCGGGAAGTGCCGCGCTGCTGCCGGATTCGCCCGCGCTGAACTCGTACCTGGAGCTGCTCGGCACCTCCTCGGCCGCCGCCCGCCGCACCACCTGGGTCGCGGTGCGGCTGGACCCGCAGACCTGCGCGAAGGCCGTCGGCGAGCGCGGCGGCGGGGTCGTCGGCGCGCACCGGGCGCTGATCGGCGCGCTGTCCCGGGTGCGCAACGCCCTGGCCAGCCAAGGGATTTCGGCGCGACCGCTGGACCCGGACGAGCTGCTGCAGGCGGGCATCTCCTCCGCCGAGCTCCAGGACGCGCTGGGTTCGCAGCGGCCGATCGGGCTGCGGGAGCGGTGGAGCGGCGTCATCGCCGACAACTACCGGCACGCCAGCTACGCCATCACCGGCTGGCCGAACCGGATGACCGACAGCATCAACGCGCTCACCAACGTCCGCGGCCGGTCCATCAGCATCGCGCTGTCCATCGCACCGTCCGGTGAGGACGGCGAGGTGGGGCTGCGCGGCCTGGTGCGGATCAGCGGGCGCACCCCGGAGGCGCTGAACTCCGCGGACCACCAGCTGCGCAACATCAGCAACAAGCTCAACCTGACGCTCACCCCGCTGCGCGGGATGCAGCTGGCGGGGCTGACCGGGACGCTGCCCCTGGGAGGTGCGGCATGAGCCGGACGCGAACCCTCGACACCCCGGGCAACAGCACCGGCACCGCCCCGGAATTCCTGGTGCGGCCGGAGATGCTGGACCTGGTGAGCCCGCCCGGCGACCGCGGCGGCATGATCATCGGCGCCGGGCCGAACGGGGAGCCGCTGACCGCGTCGATCCTGCGGCCCGAACCGACCCGCATGGTCACCGTCGGCGGCCTGTACCTGGCCCGGCAGATCGCGCTGCGCGCCATGGCGGCAGGCGCCTGGGTGCACATCGTCACCGGCCGGCCCGGTGCGTGGCGGGTGCTGGAGCGGGCCGCGGGCCTCACTCCCGACGGCAAGCCGGTTCCGGTGGTGAACCTGCGCAAGCTGGCCCCCTACGACGTTCCCCGGGTGACCGAGGAATCGCCGCTGCTGCTGATCCACGACGGTGGCGCGGTGCCGCAGGAGATGTTCCCGCCGCGCGTTCCGTGGCAGACCACCATGTACGTGCTGCCCTACCTGCACCCGCAGGCGGGCAGCGGTGCGGCCACCAACACCGCCGACCTGATCCTGCTGCAGCGGCTGCCGCTGCAGCAGGCCCAGCTGGCGGCGCGGTTCTGGTACTTCGGGCAGCCGCAGGTCCAGCACCTCACGCAGCTCAAGGACGACGGGGTGATCGCCCTGGGCGACAACCTGTGGGAACCGATCACGCTGGTCACCGGCGCCAAGGAACGGGAGATCCTCGGCCCCATCCGCCGCGGCGACTGACGGGATCGCTCTCTTCGGACTTGCGAGGAGCTCGGGTGGCGGAACCTCAGCGGTGCCCTCGCTGCGGGATCGATTTCAGAACGGCCCGCGCCCCTTCATCGGGGTGCGGGCCGTTCCGCGTTGCGAAGCGTCACTGCCTGTCTATGAACCTGCCCGGCGGGTCTTGTCTTGTCGGTCTCCTGTCAGCGGCGAAGCCGCTGAGCCGACGACCACCCAAGACACCGGCACCGCCGCGGGTTCTCAGCGGCTTCCTCGCGAGGACAGCGATTTCGCCGTGTGTTGGACATACATCAGAAATCGATCCCGCAGCGAGGAAGCCGCTGAGGTTCCGCCACCCGGGCACTACGCAACAGAAGTAGCAGAAGTAGCGGAACAGTCAGTCAGTTCTTGATCTCGCCGTAGCGGGCGAGGGCCTCCTGCCGTTCGACGCCGTGCTCGACGATCGGCGGCGGGTACCCGTTCGGCGGGCCGTCCGGCAGGGTCCACGGCCGGTGGGTGCTCTTCGCGTCGAGGCCGCGCAGCTCGGGGACGTACCTGCGGACGTAGGCCCCGTCGGGGTCGAACCGGGAGCTCTGGGTGATCGGGTTGAAGATCCGGAAGTAGGGCGCCGCGTCGGTGCCGGACCCCGCGGCCCACTGCCAGCCGTGCTGGTTCGAGGCGAGGTCCCCGTCGACCAGGTGCCGCATGAAGTGCCGGGCGCCCCACCACCACGGCAGGTGCAGGTCCTTCACCAGGAAGCTCGCCACCACCATCCGCACCCGGTTGTGCATCCAGCCCTCGGCGAGCAGCTGCCGCATCCCCGCGTCCACGAGCGGGAACCCGGTGCGGCCCGCGCACCACTCGCCGAACCGGTCCCAGGCGTCCGCGTCGGTGTCCAGCCGGATCCGGTCGAAGCGGGTGTCGAAGTTGTGCCGCGCGCTGGCAGGCCGGTGCCACAGCACGTCCGCGTAGAACTCGCGGAACGCCAGCTCGTTCCGGTAGCTGCTCGCGCCGTCCCCGGACAGCCCGTCCAGGTCGGCGAGCAGGGTGCGCGGGTGCACGCAGCCCCACTTCAGGTAGGGCGACATCCGGCTGGTGCCCGCCCGGTCCGGCCGGTTCCGGTCCTGCTCGTAGCCGGTGAGCGTCGCGTCGCGGAAGTCGTCCCAGCGCTCCAGCCCGGCCCGCTCCCCCGCCGGTGGCAGCTCGACGCCGCCCAGGTCCTCGTCCGCCGGGATGCCCGCGGCGCGCACCTTCCGCGGCAGCATCCAGTCCGCGGTGGCGGCGTCGGTGTCCGCGGGGGCGGGCGCGCCGTGCTCGTCCCAGGCGCGCCGGAAGGGGGTGAACACCTGGTAGGCGGTGCCGTCCCGCTTGGTGATCCGGCCCGGGGTGACCGCGTACGGCGACCCGGTGGCGGCCCACTCGACCCGCTCGCCGAGCGCCTCCCGGACCCGCTCGTCCCGCTCCCGCCCGTAGGGGCCGGTGTCGGCGGAGACGTGCACCGAGCCGACGCCGACCTCGGCGACGAGCTCCGGCAGCACCCGCGCCGGATCGCCGCGCAGCACCAGCAGCCTGCCGCCGAGGCTCGCGTCGAGTTCCCGCAGGCAGCGGTACAGGAAGGTGCGCCGGGGCGCGCCCGCGGGCGCCAGCAGCGATTCGTCCAGCACGAACACGCCGATCACCCGACGGCCGTCGCGCGCGGCGGCGGCCAGCGCCGGGTGGTCGCGGACCCGCAGGTCGCGCCGGAACCACAGGAGGGCAGGTGCGCTCATGCCCGGCGACCCTACGCACCGCGCGCGCGGGAGGCCGGGCACCGGTCCGGCGCGGCCCCCGTCGAGGGAACCGGCACGAGCCGGAGCCGCACCGCCCGCCGAATCCCGGCACGAGCCGAACCCGGAGCCGGTGTCCGCGCAGCCCGCCGAATCCCGAGCCGCCACCGCACTCCCCGAAGGAACCCGGCACCGCGCTCACCCGGAAACCCGCCCGCTCCGGTGCCCCGCCCGCTCCGGTGCCCCGCCGGCGACGAACCCCGGACACGAGTCGGCCCCGGGGCCGGCGAGGAGCCGGACACCGGGGCCTGGGCGGGACGACGGGCCGATACCCGCCGCGGCCGGAGCCGCTAGGTCGATTCAGCGTTCGATTCAGTTCCGCCGCGGACGGGTCCCGTCGAGCCCGCACAGCTCATCGGGTGCCTGCGGCGGTGCGGGCTCAGCGCTCGCCGATGCTCCGGTAGGAGCGCTCCGCCGCACCGGTGTACACCTGGCGCGGACGGCTGATCTTGCGGGCCGGGTCCTCCAGCATCTCCCGCCAGTGCGCGATCCAGCCGGGAAGGCGGCCGAGCGCGAACAGGACGGTGAAGTACTTCGTCGGGAAGCCCATCGCCTTGTAGATCAGGCCGGTGTAGAAGTCGACGTTCGGGTAGAGCTTGCGCTCGACGAAGTAGTCGTCGGCCAGCGCCTTCTCCTCCAGCTTGAGCGCGATCTCCAGCAGCGGGTCGTTCGCGCCGAGCTTGCCGAGCACCTCGTCGGCGGTCTTCTTGATGATCGCCGCACGCGGGTCGTAGTTCTTGTAGACCCGGTGCCCGAAGCCCATCAGCTTGACGCCGGGCTCCTTGTTCTTGACCCGGTTGACGAACGAGTCGACGTCGTCGCCGTTGGCGTGGATGCCCTCCAGCATCTCCAGCACCGCGCTGTTCGCGCCGCCGTGCAGCGGGCCGAACAGGGCGTTGATGCCCGCGGAGATCGACGCGAACAGGTTCGCCTCGGAGGAGCCCACCATGCGCACCGTGGACGTGGAGCAGTTCTGCTCGTGGTCGGCGTGCAGGATGAACAGCAGGTCGAGGGCGCGGGTCAGCGCCGGGTCGACCTCGTAGGGCTCGGCGGGGAACCCGAAGGTCATCCGCAGGAAGTTCTCCACCAGGCCCAGCGAGTTGTCCGGGTACAGGAACGGCTGCCCGACGGACTTCTTGTAGGCGTAGGCCGCGATCGTGGGCAGCTTCGCCAGCAGGCGCACCGTGGACAGCTCGACCTGGTTCTGGTCGAACGGGTCCAGGCTGTCCTGGTAGAAGGTCGACAGGGCGGAGACCGCCGACGACAGCACCGGCATCGGGTGCGCGTCGCGGGGGAAGCCGTCGAAGAACTGCTTGAGGTCCTCGTGCAGCAGGGTGTGCCGCTGGATCCGGTCGGCGAAGTCGTCGTACTGCGCCTGGGTGGGCAGCTCGCCGTAGATCAGCAGGTAGCTGACCTCGATGAAGTTGGACTTGGCGGCCAGCTCCTCGATGGGGTAGCCGCGGTAGCGCAGGATGCCCGCGTCACCGTCGATGTAGGTGATGTCGGACTTGCAGGCGGCGGTGTTGACGAAACCCGGGTCCAGCGTCACCAAACCGGTCTGGGCCAGCAGCTTCCCGAGATCAACACCGGCGGAACCCTCGGTGGGCTCCGTCACCTGCATTTCGTGCTCGCCGCCGTCGTAGCGCAGCGCGACGGTACGTTTGGCGGTCGCGTCGTCGGGCATTCGGGAACCTCTCGCGCTCGTGAAGGGGCGGCGCTTCCGCCGACGACGGCGCACTTCCCGTGGTGTTCGGGCGGCGAGGTCGGTCGCGCGCGTGCGCCGGTCGGGGTTTCCGGACCGCCGCAGCACCACCCCGTTGGGGTCCTGTCAGGTGCCACGCTAGACCGCTCCAGGCCCCTCGCGCAGCAATCGTGTTAGCCCTTTTGGGCAGGTGGGACCACGATCACATCGTCGATCAGGCCGGACGCCACGTGCCCGGCGCCCGGTTGCCGCAACCGGTCGCGGCGCGTTCCCGGACCGGAGCCGCGCCGGCCCGGGAACGTCCGGAATGCCCGGACCGGCGCGGATGCTCCCGGAAGCCGGGCCGGTCAGCCGAGTTCGGCGGTGGTGGGCGGCTCGGCGCCGGGCCGGGACACCGTGATGGCGGCGGCCGCGGCCGCGAAGCCGAGGGCCTCGCGCCACTGGTCGTGGGTCAGCGCGCGCACCGCCGCCGGGGACAGCGCGTCGTTGCGGTGCAGCCAGGCCAGCAGCGCCCCGTGCACCGTGTCGCCCGCGCCGATGGTGTCGGCGACCTGCGCGCGCACCCCCGGCACCTCGACGAGTTCGCCGTCGCCGACCAGCGCGGCCAGCCCGTCGGCGCCGCGGGTGAGCACCAGGCCCGCCGGGCCCGCCTGCTGCCAGCGGCGCAGCGCGACGTCCACGTCCTCGTCCCCGGCCAGCCACTCGGCGTCCTCCACCGACAGCTTCAGCAGGTGCACCGAGGGCAGCCAGGACTCGAACCGCGCGCGGTAGGCCGCCGGGTCGGCGATCAGGTCGGCGCGGATGTTCGGGTCCAGCGCGACGAACCGGCCGCGCTCGGCCTCGCGGAACAGCACCGCCTCGTACGCGGTGGCCCCGGGTTCGAGCACCATGCCGAGGGTGCCGAAGGAGACGGCGGTGACCTCGTCCGGCAGCGGGCCGGGGTCGGCGACGAAGCGCGCGGCGGTGCCTTCGGTGTGGAAGCTGTAGCGGGCCGACCCGTCCTCGGCGAGGCCGACCACGGCCAGCGTCGTCGGCTGCGGGGCGCGGCCCACCAGGCCGGTGTCCACCCCGGATTCGACGAGGCGTGCCAGCAGCTTGTCGCCGAACTGGTCGGTCGAGAGCGTGGCGTGGAAACCGGCGGGCACGTCCAACCGGCCCAGCGCGATCGCCACGTTGTACGGGCCGCCGCCGAGGCGGGGGTGCAGCGGGCCGAGTTCGCCCCCTGGCGTGGCGGAGTCCGGGACGAGGTCGACGAGGGCCTCTCCACCGATGACGATCACGATTCCTCCGTGCTGGTGCTCGACGTGCTGACTTGCTCGGCCCCGCGCCTGGTCCGGCGTGCGGTTCGGGGCCGGGTGCCGCGCCGGACGGCTATGGCCGGGCGGTCTGGGGGCGGGCACCAGTGTGCTCCGCCGGGAGTGGGGCGATCCGCGAACCTTCCGCGGGCGGGTCGAACAGGCCGCCGAGCAGGAACTGGGACAGCTCGGCGAAGGCCTCCGCGTCCGACAGCCCGGTGCGCTCGGCGATCTCGCCGCGCTGGATGGCGCCGATGGTGCCGCTGACCATCTCGGCGACGAACGCGGCGTGCACCTCGCGGAACACGCCTTCGCGGACGCCGTCGCGGATGTAGCCGCGCATGTTCTCGGCGGCGGCGCGGGCGTTGGCCTGGTAGGTGGCGCGGGTGGCCGGGTTGGCGGCCAGGTCGGCCATGAACCGCCGGGAGGCGGGGCGCAGCCCGGCCGCGGCGGCGTCGAGGTAGGTGCGCATCCGGGCGCGCACGTCGTCGACCTCGGCGACGGCGCGCTCCACGTCGGCGGTGGCGTTCTTGAAGAAGCGGGCGACGACGGCGACCGCGAGCTGCTCCTTGCTGCCGGCGAGCGTGTAGAGCGTCGACTTCGAGCAGTGCAGCCGGGCGGCGAGCTCGTCGAGGGTGAAGTGGGCGAACCCCTCCTCGAGGAACAGCGCGCACAACCGGTCGAGCAGGTCGGCGCGGCGCTGCTCCGGCGATCCCGCGCTCCGGCGGCGGACCGGCGACGCGTTCGCCTCGTCGGCGTCCGGGTCGGGAGGAGTCATGCCGGTGAGACTGCCACAGCTCGGGATCGGCCGAGGTCGGCGGGCCTGGCGCGCGGAACACCGCATCAGTACTCTGATGAGTCCTCCAGTACTCATTTCAGTACTGACGTGTTCCGCTCGGAAACTCCCGGTCCGCCCACCACAGCACGCAGGAGCACCACCACATGGCCGTCGACCGACTGCTGCCCAGCCAGGAAGCCAGCGACCTGCTCGCGCTGACCGCGGAGATCGCCCGCGACGAACTCGCCCCCGCCGCCGCGGAAGCCGAGGAGCAGCAGCTCTTCCCCCGCAAGGCCTTCCGGCTGCTCGGCTCCGCCGGCCTGCTCGGACTGCCGTACCCGGTGGAGCACGGTGGCGGCGGCCAGCCCTACGAGGTCTACCTGCAGGTGCTCGAAGAGCTCAGCAGCGCGTGGATGACCGTCGGCGTCGGCCTCTCGGTGCACACCATGTCCTGCTACCCGCTCGCCCGGTACGGCACCGACGAGCAGCGCGACCGGTGGCTGCCGGACCTGATCGGCGGCGAGCTGCTCGGCGGCTACGCGCTGTCCGAAGCGCACGCCGGGTCGGACGCCGCCGCGCTGCGCACCCGCGCCGAACGGGACGGCGACGAGTACCGGGTCACCGGCACCAAGTCGTGGATCACGCACGGCGGGACCGCCGACTTCTACGCGCTGATGGCCCGCACCTCCGACGACGGGCCGCGCGGCATCAGCTGCCTGCTGGTGGACGGCGCGACGCCGGGGCTGTCGGCGGCACCGCCCGAACGCAAGATGGGCCTCACCGGCTCCCCCACCACCGAACTGCGCTTCGAGGACGCGCGGGTGCCCGCGGACCGGCTGCTCGGCGGCGAAGGGCACGGGCTGGCCATCGCGCTCAACGCGCTCGACTCCGGGCGGCTCGGCATCGCCGCCTGCGCCGTCGGCCTCGCGCAGGCCGCGCTGGACCTGGCCGTCGACCACGCCAAGGGCCGCGAGCAGTTCGGGCGGCCGATCATCCGGTTCCAGGGCGTCGAGTTCCTGCTCGCCGACATGGCCGCCGCCGTGCAATCCGCCCGCGCCGCCTACCTGGACGGGGCGCGGCGCCGGGACGCGGGCAAGCCGTTCGGGACGCAGGCCTCGGTGGCGAAGCTGGTCGCCACCGACGCCGCGATGAAGGTGACCACGGACGCCGTGCAGGTCCTCGGCGGCGCCGGCTACACCCGCGACTTCCCCGCCGAGCGGTACTTCCGGGAAGCGAAGGTGCTGCAGATCTTCGAAGGCACCAACCAGATCCAGCGCATGGTCATCGCCCGCAACCTGGCCAAGGGCTGACCGCCCGGCCCGTTCGAGGGGAGCGCGGCGGGCGCCCGATCAGAACGGGCGGAGGCCCCACTGGGCGATCCAGTCCTCCCCCGGCGGGAGGGTGATCAGGTCGGTGCCGGAGTTCAGGGCGTCCGGCGGGCAGGTCATCGGCTCGATGGCGACGGCCCGGCCGCGACCGGGGAACTCGTCGTTGGTGTACACCTGCACCCACGCGAACACCGGATCGGCCCACAGCTCCACGCCGTGCCCGGCCGGGTCGGTCAGCGAGTGCCGGACCAGCGAATCCCCCGGCTCGGGCGCGGCACCGCCGAACGCGGTGTCCAGCAGCACCCCGGCGAGGCGGCGGCCGCGGCGGAAGTCCTGCTCGTCGCCCTCCAGCGCGCGCGGCGGCCGCACCGGCAGCAGCCGTTCCGGGTCGACCGGCAGCACCGAGGACGCCGCGAGCCGCAGCGTGCAGTCGTCGGTCTCGGCGAGCCCGGCGCGCGGGTACGGGTGCACGCCCACGCCGAACGGCACGGCGCGCTTGCCGAGGTTCTCCACGGTGTGCGTGACGGTCAGCCCGGTCGCGTCCAGCGAGTAGCCGATGGAGGTGAGCAGCGGCACCGGCCAGCCCGGCTGCACCGGCACCATCGCGTGCAGCACGATCGTCGACTCGGCGTGCTCGACCACGGTCCACGGGGTGTGCCGGAGCAGGCCGTGGATCGCGTTGTGCCGGTCCGGTTCGGTGAGCGCCAGCTGCTGCGGCTCCCGCTCCAGGGTCCAGCGGCCGTCGGCGACCCGGTTCGGCCACGGCACCAGCACCGCGCCGGCGCCGCCCGGTGGCCGCTGGTCGGCGTCGTAGGTCTCGGAGTACGCGATCCCGTCCACTTCGAACAGGCGCAGCGCCGCACCGACCTCGGTGACGACGGCGCGCGCACTGCCGCTGACGATCTCGAACTGCCTGCCGGTGGCGGCGACCAGATCATTCACACCGCCACTCTAGAGCGTGCCCGGCGACCCCGGTGCGGACGCGGAAGAACCCCGCCCCCACGGGTGCTTCCGCACCGCGGGGACGGGGTTCCGGTCCGGCGACTACTTGGCGAGCTTGTCCGGGTCGAAGTCGACGCGGCCGGCGATCACCCGGTTCACGCCCCAGAACACGACGCCGATGAGCAGCAGGCCCGCGGCGACCAGGTACTCGGCGACGGGACGGCCCGACAGCGGGCTCGCGAAGAACAGGCACAGCACCGCGCCCAGCACGGGCACCCAGGTGGGGGCCTTGAAGTGCTTGTGCTCCACCACGTCCTTGCGCAGCACCAGCACCGCGATGTTGACGATGGCGAACACGACCAGCAGCAGCAGCGATGTGGTGCTGCCCAGGTCCTCGATGTCCAGCAGGCTCACCAGCACCACGGCCAGCACGCTGGTGAACAGGATCGCGACCCACGGGGTCTGCCGGGAGCGGTGCACGCGGCCGAACACGGACGGGATGATCCGCTCGTTCGACATGCCGTACACGAGGCGGCTGGCCATCAGCATGTTGATCAGCGCGGTGTTGGTGACCGCGAACAGCGCGATGATGGAGAACAGGACCGGCGGGAACCACGGTGCGGCGGCCTTGACGACCAGCAGCAGCGGCGCGTCGGTGGCGGCCAGCTCATCGGTCGGCACCAGCGTCGAGGTGATCACCGCGATGATCAGGTAGATGCCCGCGGTGATGGACAGGCCCAGCAGCAGCGCGCGCGGGAACACCTTCGCCGGGTTCCGGGTCTCCTCGGCCATGTTCACCGAGTCCTCGAAGCCGACCATCGCGAAGAACGCCAGCGCGGTCGCCGAGGTGACCGCGAGCAGCGGGCTGGACTCCGGGTTGAACTGGAGCAGCCGGCTCGGGTCCGGCGCCACCGCCGGGTCCTTGCTGCCGCTGATCAGGGCGGCGACGCCGAACAGGATGACGATGAGCAGCCCGCCGAGCTCCACGCAGGTCAGCACCACGTTCATCTTCACGGACTCGCCCACGCCCCGGAAGTTGATCAGGGCGAGCAGCACCAGGAACGCCAGCGCCACCACGATGGCGACCGGCCCCACACCGGGGAAGATCTCCTCCAGGTAGTTGCCGCTGAACGCCTGCGCGGCCGAGGCCGCCGAGGTGATGCCGGAGCACATCACGGCGAACGCGATGATGAAGGTGATGAAGTGGATGCCGAACGCGCGGTGCACGTACAGCGGCGCGCCACCGGCCTTCGGGTACTTGCCCACCAGTTCCAGGTAGCTGCATGCGGTGAGGAACGCGACCACGAACGCGACCACGAACGGGATCCACAACGCGCCGCCGACCTTGCCCGCGACCTTGCCGGTGAGGGAGTACACCGTGGTCCCGAGGATGTCGCCGACTACGAAGAACAAGAGCAGTTTCGGCCCCATGACCTTCTTGAGGCCGGGCTGCGCACCGTCGGGCGCGTCGTCGTTCGTGGTCGTGTCGTTGGCCATGGCAGGAAAGTGTGCAGGGTGGTTTTACGTGATCTTGGGGCACCCCTGGTAGAGCGGTTGCGGAGGCGTCGGCGCCAGGCGCGCGGAGCGCACCCGGGACCGATCGGGAACCGCTCGTCGGCCCAACCGCGTTGAGCTGAACGGCAGCTCCCGGGCACGCTCGGTCGACCGCCGGTGCCGGATCGTCACCGGCTCCCGCACTCCCGCGGGGGCACTGATCCGTTCCAGTGAAGTCCGCGCGCGGTGCTCACTCGGACGGCGCGCGGTAGCGCCAGAACGACGGCGTGAGCGCCGCGGCGGCCAGCGCGAACACGACCACCAGCACGCCGCCGATCGCGATCGCGGGCTGCGCGCCGATCGCCGCGCCGCCCGAGCCGTGCAGCACGTCGGCGAGCCGCGGGCCGCCCGCGACGACGACGGTGAACACGCCCTGGATGCGGCCGCGCATCTCGTCGGTCGCCGCCGCCTGCAGCATCGAGCTGCGGTAGACCATGCTCACCAGGTCGGCGCCGCCGCCGATCGCGAGGAACACCACGCCCAGCCACAGCGAGTCGGACAGCCCGAACCCGGCGATCGCCACGCCCCACACGACGACGCCGATGGTGACGCCGACGCCGTGGCGCAGGATCCGGTGCAGCCACCCGGACAGCACGCCGAACACGAACGCGCCCAGCGGGATCGCCGCGTACAGCCAGCCCAGCGCGGCGCCGCCACCCGCCGGGTCGCCGTAGACGCGCTCGGCGAGCTCCGGGAACAGCGCCCGCGGCATGCCGAACACCATCGCGATGATGTCCATCAGGAACGAGGTCAGCAGCACCGGGTGCGTGCCCAGGTAGCGGAAGCCGTCGATCACCGAACGCAGCCCGGCCTTCGTCGGCGCCCCCGCCAGCGGCGGCAGCGCGGGCAGCCGGAACACGGCCCAGACCGCGGTGGACAGCGCCACCGCGTCCACCAGGTACAGCACCGACAGGCCCAGCACCGGCAGCAGCACCCCGGCCAGCAGCGGCCCGAGGACCGCGCCGAGCTGGAACACGGTGGACCCCAGCGCCTGCGCCGAGGGCAGCAGCGGCGCCGGGATGAGCCGCGCGATGGCGGCGCTGCGGGCGGGCATGTTCACCGCGAAGCAGGTCTGCTGCAGCGCGAACAGCACCAGCACCAGCCACACCGAGCCGATGCCCGCCGCGGCCACCAGCCACAGCAGCACCGAGGTGACGGCGAGCCCGGTGTTGGTGACCAGCAGCAGCTTCCGCCGGTCCACGGTGTCGGCGACCGCACCGCCCCAGAGCCCGAACACCAGCAGCGGCACCAGTCCGAAGATCCCGGCGAGCCCGACGTACGCGGAACTCCCGGTGAGGTCGTAGAGCTGCTTGGGCACAGCGACGGCGCTGAACTGGGCACCGACCGCGGTGACGATGCTGGAGATCCACAGCCGCCGGTAGGCGGGGTAACCCAGCGGCCGGGTGTCGAGCACGACCTTGCCGAGCAGCGACCGCCAGGATCGCCGAGTTCGCTCCCGCTCCGCGCGGCCGCTCTGCTGGTCCACGAGGAGCCAGCCTAGCCATGAGCCTGGCTAAGGAACCCGGGTCGTGTGACGCAGCCGACCGGGCACGGCGGCGATCACGTGCGGGAACGTCCCCTTCGACCGGTTCCGGCCCGAGAACGCCCCGCTTGCGCCCCGGGCTCGCCCCGCTTCCGACCCGAGAACGACCGGCCCCACCCCGCGAACGACGGCGGAGGCGGCGCGGGAACTCCGCACCGCCTCCGCCGAACCAGGAGTCGTCCGGTCCGCCGCGGACCGGCGGGGATCAGGGCGCCAGCCGCTCCACGGACCAGCCGTCGCCGCGCCGGAACCGCAGCCGGTCGTGCAGCCGGTCCGGGCGGCCCTGCCAGAACTCGACGGACTCCGGCACGATCCGCCAGCCGCCCCAGTGCGGCGGTACCGGCACCTTCTCGTTGTCGCCGAAGCGGCGTTCGATGCCGTTGAGCGCGGACTGCAGCGCCTCCCGGCCGGTGACCACCCGGGACTGCGGGGAGGCCCAGGCGCCGAGCTGCGAGCCGCGCGGGCGCACCGCCCAGTAGTCGGCGGTCTCCTCGGCGCGCACCTTCTCGACGGTGCCGCGCACGTTGACCTGCCGCTGCAGCGCCAGCCACGGGAACGTCGCCGCGGCCACCCGGGTCGCGGTGAGGTCGTGGCTCTTCGCGGAGGTGTAGTTGGTGAAGAACACGAGGCCGCGCTCGTCGAACCCCTTGCACAGCACGGTCCGCGAGGACGGGTACCCGTCGGCGTCCGCGGTCGCCAGCACCATCGCGTTCGGTTCCTGCACCTCCGCCCGGACGGCCTCGTCGAACCAGATCCGGAGCTGTTCGTGCCAGGTCTCGGCGAGCACCGCCTCGTGCAGCGAACCCGCCTCGTAGGACACCCGCATGGACGACAAAGTGCCGGTGCTCACGGTGCTTTCGGACATCCGTTCCCTTCCTCCCTGACCCGACTGGTGCTGCTGTTCATCGACGGCGCCGGAGGAGGCGAGCCCGCCCGGTCGACGCGGTCGCCGCGGACTGCGCCACGGCACCGCTACGACGGTAAACGGAGTGGGAACCCGGGCCGAACCAACGGGTACGCCACGATCGATTCCGCAAACGATGCAGTGACCGCGGGCACACTCGAATGGCCGCGGAGACCCGGCCGGTTCGTCCGGTTCGGCCGACGGCCGCCGTCGGCGGGTCGCCGTGCGGAGGGGTCGTCAACGCTTCCGAGTGGCCGGCTGGTGCTTCCGGGTGGTGTTGCGGTGCCGCTCCGCGGCCACGGGGTGCGGCGCGCGAACCAGGTGCGCACCGGCCGGTCGCGCACCGGTCCGGCAGGCCACCCCAGGTGCCCGCCGCACGGGAATTGCTCCCGGCAGGCACCGGATTCCCCGGAGCGTCGCGGGAATCGGGCCCGTTCGGCCGTGTGATCTTCGCCATCGCGGCGTCCCGAACCGATTGCCCGCGGCCGCGGCGCGGGTGCACTGTTACCCGCGCAGCACAGGCGGCGACCGATCGCACTCGTGCTCATGCACCCCGCCACGTCCGTCGCACGCCCCCGGGCGCGCGGCAACCGGAACGACTCAACGAGGAGACGAGGCAACCATGGGCACCAGCACCGACGGCACCGAATTCCGCCCCGGCCTGGAGGGCGTGGTCGCCTTCCAGACCGAGATCGCCGAACCGGACCGGGACGGCGGCGCGCTGCGCTACCGCGGCGTGGACATCGAGGACCTCGCGGGCAAGGTCTCGTTCGGCGACGTGTGGCAGCTGCTGGTCGACGGCGCCTTCGGCCGCGGCCTGCCCGACGCGGGCGCGGCACCGCTGCCGGTGCGCACCGGCGACGTCCGCACCGACGCGCAGGCCGCGATCGCGATGCTCGCCCCCGCGCACGGCTTCGAACCGCTGCTGGACATCACCGCGGACGCCGCGCGCGACCAGCTCGCGCTGGCGACCGTGCTCGGGCTGTCCTACGTGGCCCAGTCGGCGCGCGGCACCGAACTGCCCGCGGTCCCCGCCGAGCGGATCGCGGAGGCCACCACGCTCACCGAGGCGTTCCTGACCCGCTGGCGCGGCGAACCGGACCCGGCGCACGTGCAGGCGCTGGACGCCTACTGGGTGTCGGCCGCCGAGCACGGCCTGAACGCCTCCACCTTCACCGCCCGCGTCATCGCCTCCACCGGCGCCGACGTGGCCGCGAGCCTGTCCGGCGCGGTCGGCGCGATGTCCGGTCCGCTGCACGGCGGGGCGCCCGCCAGGGTGCTGCCGATGCTGGCCGAGGCCGAGCGCACCGGCGACGCCCGCCGCGTCGTCGAGTCCATCTTGGACGGCGGGGACCGGCTGATGGGCTTCGGCCACCGCGTGTACCGCGCGGAGGACCCGCGGGCGCGGGTGCTGCGCAGCACCTGCGAGCAGCTCGGCGCGCCGCGCTTCGAGGCCGCCGCCGAGCTGGAGCGGGCCGCGCTGTCGGTGCTGCGGGAGCGCCGCCCGGACCGGCAGATCGAGACGAACGTGGAGTTCTGGGCCGCGGTCATCCTGGACTTCGCCGAGGTCCCGACCTCGATGATGCCCGCGATGTTCACCTGCGCCCGCACCGCGGGATGGTCGGCGCACGTGCTGGAGCAGAAGCGCACCGGCCGGCTGGTGCGCCCGTCCGCGCAGTACGTCGGCCCGGACCCGCGCTCCCCGCAGCAGGTCGAGGGCTGGGACTCCGTCTCGGCGCTGCCGGTCGCCGCGGTCTGAGCCGGGGCCCGCGCGGCGCCGTCCGCGCGGGCCACCCCGCGTGACCGGAAACCGCACCCGCGATCACGCACCGTGTCCGCCTCGGTAAGGTGGCGCGGGCGGGGCGGGAACGGCGGCGCACTCCCGGGCGGCGACGCTCCGCGACCGGGAGAGCACGGCAGGCCACCTCGTCGACTCCCGGCGAAACACCTGGTCACAGGCACTGATTTCGATCACAGCGCGGTCCGGTTGCTGGCCAAAGAGCCGCCCGCGCAGTAAGTTGCCCCACGGCTCCGGCAACCGCGGCGCGCCGGGATTTCACCGTTCCGACCCGTAGCCGCACCACGCACCGAGCCCTGAACCGGCAACGGCGCCGGTCCACCCGAGGCGACCCGGGGTCCGCCGAACCCCGTCGTCCACCCGCGGGCCCGCCCGGCCTGGGCGCGGCAGCCGCGGGGCAAGCCGATTCGACAACTCCCGGAGGCGCCGGAATGACGCAGGCCGAAACCGACCCGACCACCTTGAAGCTGCCCGCCGAGCTCCTGCCGTCCGACGGCCGCTTCGGCTGCGGCCCGTCCAAGGTCCGCCCGGAGCAGCTGGCGCGGCTGGCCTCCGAAGGCGCCGCGGTGATGGGCACCTCGCACCGGCAGAAGCCGGTGAAGTCCCTGGTCGGCCGGGTCCGCGAAGGCCTGGGCCAGCTGTTCTCGCTGCCCGAGGGCTACGAGGTCGTGCTGGGCGTCGGCGGCACCACCGCGTTCTGGGACGCCGCGACGTTCGGCCTGGTGCGGGAGAAGTCGCTGCACCTGACCTACGGCGAGTTCTCGCAGAAGTTCGCGAAGGCCGCCAAGGCCGCCCCGTTCCTCGGCGACCCGGTCGTGGTCTCCGCCGAGCCGGGCGACGCCCCCGAGCCGGTGTCGGACCCGAGCGTCGACCTGATCGGCTGGGCGCACAACGAGACCTCCACCGGCGTGATGCTGCCCCCGACCCGCCCGGCGGGCTCGGAGCAGGCGCTGATCGCGGTGGACGCGACCTCCGGTGCGGGCGGGCTGCCGTTCGACGCCTCCGACGTGGACGTCTACTACTTCGCGCCGCAGAAGTCCTTCGCCTCCGACGGCGGGCTGTGGCTGGCCGCGATGAGCCCGGCCGCGATCGAGCGGATCGGCGAGATCGGCGCCTCGGGCCGCTGGGTCCCGGAGTTCCTGTCGCTGCCGACGGCGCTGGACAACTCCCGCAAGGACCAGACCTACAACACGCCCGCGGTGGCGACGCTGTTCCTGCTGGCCGACCAGATCGACTGGATGAACGGCAACGGCGGGCTGGACTGGTGCTCGGCGCGGACCCGCGAGTCCTCGCAGCGGCTGTACCAGTGGGCGGAGGCCTCGAGCTTCGCGACGCCGTTCGTGCAGGACCCGGCGAAGCGCTCGCAGGTCGTGGTCACGCTGGACTTCGACGACTCGATCGACGCGGCCGCGATCGCCAAGGCGCTGCGCGCGAACGGCGTCGTGGACACCGAGCCGTACCGGAAGCTGGGCCGCAACCAGCTGCGCGTCGGTACGTTCCCGGCGGTCGAGCCGGATGACGTCACCAAGCTCACCGGGTCCATCGACTGGGTGGTCTCGCAGCTGTCCTGAGCGCGGCGCCCCCGTCCGCCCTGGTCGCCACCGCACCATGGCGACCGGCACATCCGTGTCACCCGAACTGGCTCTTGATCACTTGCTGTGATCGGACTTGCGGCGGATTTCGCCAAGTGTTCGCATGTCGACCGCTGTTCAGGCAAGATCGGGTAGGGAGAGGATGGTCACGAAGCGACACCGAACCCGGCGTGCCTCCCCCGTCAAGGGGGCACGCCGGGTTACGGTCACAGCTTGGTGACAACGACCGGGGAGGCTGGCGTATGCGCGCGCTGCGGGTTGTCGGGCTTGATGAGGACGGTGAGACCGTCATCTGCGAGGACCCGGAGAACGGCGACCGCTTTTCCGTGCCCGCCGACGAGCGGCTGCGGGCGGCAGCCCGTGGCGACCTGACCCGGCTCGGCCAGGTGCAGATCGAGATGGAGGCGCAGATGCGCCCCCGCGAGATCCAGGCCCGGGTCCGCGGCGGTGCCTCGGTCCAGGACGTCGCCGCCGCAGCAGGCATCCCCGAGCAGCGGGTGGAGCGCTACGCCTACCCGGTCCTGCTGGAACGCGCGCAGATCGCCGAGCGCTCGCAGCGCGCCCACCCCGTCCGCGAGGACGGTCCGGACGTGCAGACCCTCGGCGAGGTCATCGCGCACACCTTCGGGATGCGCGGCCACGACTTCACCGACGCCGAATGGGACGCGTGGCGCGGCGAGGACGGCAAGTGGGTCGTCCGGCTGCAGTGGCAGGCCGGGCGCTCCGAGAACCGGGCGCACTGGGTGTTCCACCCGGGCGCGCACGGCGGCACCGTCGCCCCGCTCGACGACCACGCGGTCGACCTGCTGGACCCGTCGCCGAACCGGCCGCTGCGGACCGTGCGCCCGGTGACCGCGCTGGCCAGGGAAGCGCTGGAGCTGGACGAGTCCGAAGAGACCCCGGTCGAAGCGGAAGCGGAGGACACCGCGCCGCCGCCCGCACCGCCGAAGCCGTCCACCCCGGCGATCCCCGCGCTGGACCTGGACACCACCCCGTCGGCACCGGCCGAACCGGAGCCGTCCGCGCCGCTGGCCGAGCAGGCGGGCGAGGACGACCTGGAAGCGGTGGAGGACGACGCGGCCCGCAAGACCGAACCGGCCCGCCGCCGCAAGAACCACCCGATGGTCCCGTCCTGGGAGGACGTCCTGCTGGGAGTCCGCTCGCACCGCTGACCACCGAAACGAACGCCTCCGACGGCCCCTCCGGCACGACGCCCGAGGGGCCGTCGCACGTCCGGGCGAGGTCAGCCAAGCAGGGACAGCAGGAGCGACAGCCAGGCGAGGACCACGCCGGCCGCCGCGCCGAACGCGACCCAGCGCCACACCGGCAACCGGCGCCCGATCCAGATCGACGGCGCGAACCCGCCGACCACCACCACGTTCACCAGCACCGCCAGCAGCAGGTTCACCTCGCCGAGCCCGCGGCTCACCACCACCAGCGAGACGGTGACGAGCGCGGCGATGACGACGGCGATGGCGCTGCCGGTGGCCCACGGCGTGGGTTCCGGCACCGCGGGGGCGGCGCGGCGCACCCGGTTCATCCGGCCGCGCGCCGGGTCCCAGTAGCCGACGTCGCCACCGGTCTCGGCGGCCAGCCGCGCGGCGAGCTGGCGGCCGCGGCGGGCCATCAGGGTCGCCGAGCTCTCCCCCGCGATGTCCTGGTCCGGCGCCACCGCCTCCACCACGTGCGCCCACTCGTGCAGGTCCTCGACGAGTTCGGGGGGCAGCGCGAGCTGGGCGGGGTCGTATTCGCGGACCGGCCGTTCCCCGACGCGCTCCGGCCGGTCGACGAGGACGGCGCGTCCCCGCCGCACCCGCAGTTCCCACCTGGGGCGCTGGGCGGTCCCGATCATCTCGCCCCGCTCATCGCGTGGAACGCGATCGCCGCCGCGGTGGCGACGTTGAGCGAGTCCACCTCGGGGTTCATCGGGATCCGCACCGGCACGTCGGTCGCGGCGATGGTGTCCTCGGCCAGGCCCGGGCCTTCGGAGCCGAGCAGCACGGCGACCTTGCCCTCGTCGAGGCCGGCCGCGGCCAGCGGGGTCGCGGTGGCGCGCGGGGTCAGCGCCGCGGTCCGGAAGCCGTGCTCCCCGAGCAGCGCCAGCCCGCCGGGCCAGTCGTCGAAGGTCGCGAACGGCACCCGCAGCACGTGCCCCATCGAGACCCGGATGCTCCGCCGGTACAGCGGGTCGGAGCAGCCCGCCCCCAGCAGGACGCCGTCGATGCCGAGCGCGGCGGCGTTGCGGAACAGCGCGCCCAGGTTCTCGTGGTCGCCGACGCCTTCCAGCACGGCGAGCCGCCGGGAGCGGGCGATGAGGTCGTCGGCGGTGACGGCGGGCGCGCGGTCGGCGACGGCGAGCACGCCCCGGTTGAGGTGGAAGCCGACGACGGCGCTCATCACGTCCGGCTCCACCGCGTACGCGGGCACGTCCACCCCGGCGAGCTGCTCGTCGAGCGCGTCGATGCGGCGGCGGGCGCCCAGCAGCGCGCGCACCGGGTACGGGGAGGCCAGCAACCGCTCGACGACGACCACGCCTTCGGCGATGACGAGACCGCGCCCCCCTGGCCGGTCCGGGCGGCGGTCGGCGGTGGCGAGGTCCCGGAAGTCGTCGACGCGCGGGTCGTCGACGTCGGTCACCTGGTGCACGCGTGCCACGGGACGCATCTTCGCATTCGGCGTTGCTCCGATCGGCAGCATGTCAAGATCTCGCCGCGCGATGACCCAGGTCACAGCCGCAGGCGTGCACCGCGGGCATAACGGGTACTTCCGCATTGTTAGTTGTAGAGAGCAAGCTGTTGTCGTCTCCCACCACGATCCGGACCCGCACCACGATCCGGACCGGCCGCCACGATCCGGACCTGGCCGGGCCACCGGATGCGGGAGCCGCGGCGCCGGGACCCGGATCCCCGGCACCCGCACGACGACGACCGCACCTGGGGTTCACCGGCCACCCGCACCGACAACCGCCGCCGCGCGCACGCGGCGGCGGCCAGCGATGAGGAGAAGCATGTCCACCGCCGAGGAGGCCACGATCGACGGCGCGCAGCGCCGGTTGGGGAGCAAGACCAAGTTCGCACTGATCCTCGGTGGGCTCACGGCCTTCGGGCCGCTGTCCATCGACATGTACCTGCCCGCGCTGCCGCAGCTGACCACGGAGCTGGGGGCTTCGGAGTCGCAGGCGCAGCTGACGCTGACCGCGGTGCTGCTGGGGTTGGCGCTGGGCCAGCTGATCGCGGGGCCGATCAGCGATTCGGTCGGCAGGCGGCGTCCGCTGCTGATCGGGCTCGCCGTCTACATCGTCGCGTCCGTGCTGTGCGCGCTGTCCGGCTCGATCTACGCGCTGGCCGCGCTGCGCGCGCTGCAGGGCGCGGGGGCCGCGGCGGGCATGGTCATCGCGCGGGCCGCGGTCCGCGACCTGTACTCCGGGGTGGAGGCCGCGCGGTTCTTCTCCTCGCTGATGCTGGTGACCGGGCTGGCGCCGATCCTGGCGCCGGTGATCGGCGGCCAGGTGCTCGCGCACACCACGTGGCGCGGGGTGTTCGCGGTGCTGACCGCGTTCGGCACGGTGCTGCTGCTGGTGGCCGCGTTCCTGCTGCCGGAGACGAAGCCGCAGCAGTGGCGGCAGCCCGCGCGGCTGGGCAGCACCTTCCGCACCTTCGGTTCGCTGCTGTCGACGCCGTCGTTCCTGGGCAACGCGCTGACCGGCGGGCTGGGCATGGCGGCGATGTTCGCCTACATCTCCGGGTCGTCGTTCGTGCTGCAGAACATCTACGGGATGTCGCCGCAGACCTACAGCTTCGCGTTCGGGGCGAACGCGATCGGGCTGGTGCTGGCCGGGCAGATCAACGCGCGGCTGGTGGGCCGGGTGGCCACCGAGGCGCAGTTGCTGGTGGGCGCGCTGCTGACCTCGTCGGTGGCGGGCGCGGTGCTGCTGGCGTCGGCGGTGCTGGACCTGCCGCTGCCGTTCCTGCTGGGCGCGCTGTTCGTGATGGTGTCGGCGCTGGGCTTCGTCATGCCGAACACGACGATGCTGGCGCTGGCGGACAACCGCGAGGTGTCCGGGAGCGCGTCGGCGCTGCTGGGCGTCTGCCAGTTCATCGTGGGCGCGCTGGCCGCGCCGCTGGTCGGGCTGGGCGGTACCGGCTCGGCGGTGCCGATGGCGACGGTGATGTTCGGCGTGGTGGTCGCCTCCGCGGTGATGTTCCTGTCGCTGGGGCGGCGCGGCGCGGCGCGCAGCGAGGTGGTCGCCAGCTCCGCCGAGCGGCCCGCGGAGGCCCCGGCGGAAAGCCCGGCGGAGAGCCGCTCGGAGCGCTGATCTCCCCACCGGGCGGCGCGGTGCGGAACCGGCACCGCGCCACCCGGTCTCGTCCCGCCCGGACTTCCGCGCGGCGCAACGAAATTCCCGGCTGCCGCGCGTAGTCGGACCCGCCCGGCGGCCCCCGCGAACCTCACCGCATCGGCGCAGGGCGCAACGCAGCGTGCGGGCCGGCCCGCACACCGACGGTGATCACCTCGGCGCCCGCCGCGGACCCGATCAACCAGGGCACCGCCGGTCCGGCCCCGTTCGAACCGGCCCGGAACGGGTCTGGAAAGTCGCCTTTTACCGCTGGTCACAAGAGGTATTCGGGTGTTCGATCGAACACCGTTTTGGACGCTGGTCCACCGGGTACCGATGTGTCACCGTTGGTGTCCACCTAAGCCGGCGTGCTGGCCGACGAGCGGGGAGACGGCATGGGAAAGCACGTGACCAGTCGGGCTTTCACTCCTGTGGACCGGCAGCGCTATCGGGACAAGATGCAGCGCGGTCTCGACGCACTGGCCCGGATGCTCGCCGAAGGCAACTTCTCCTTCCCGCACCAGCAGATGGGGCTGGAGATGGAGCTGAGCCTCGTCGACGAGCGGATGGACCCGTCGATGTCGAACTCGGTGGTCCTGGAGAAGATCAACGACCCGTCGTTCACCACCGAGCTGGGCCAGCACAACATCGAGCTCAACGTGCTGCCCCGCGCCCTGGCCGGGGACGGCGCGCTGGAGCTGGAGCACGAGCTGCGCAAGGCGTTGCGCCGCGCGGACGGCAAGGCGCAGGACGCGAACGCGAAGCTGGTGCTGATCGGCACGCTGCCCACGTTGCAGCGCGGCCACTTCGACCCGGGCTGGCTCTCGCACGACGCGCGCTACTCGCTGCTGAACGAGCAGATCTTCACCGCCAAGGGCGAGGAGATGCTGCTGGACATGGAGGGTGCGCCGCTCGGCGACGGCGGGCCGGAGCAGCTGCGCTGCTACGCGGATTCGATCGTGCCGGAATCGGCGTGCACTTCGGTGCAGCTGCACCTGCAGGTGGCGCCGGAGGACTTCGCCGCGCACTGGAACGCGGCGCAGTGCCTGGCCGGGGTGCAGCTGGCGATCGGCGCGAACTCGCCGTTCCTGCTCGGCAAGGCGCTCTGGCACGAGACGCGGGTGCCGCTGTTCCAGCAGGCCACCGACACCCGGCCGCAGGAGCTGAAGAACCAGGGCGTGCGGCCGCGGGTGTGGTTCGGCGAGCGGTGGATCACCTCGATCTTCGACCTGTTCGAGGAGAACGTGCGCTACTTCCCCGCCCTGCTGCCGGAACCGGAGGAGGAGGACCCGGTGGCCGCGCTGCAGGCCGGCCGCGCGCCGACCTTGGCGGAGCTGCGGCTGCACAACGGCACCATCTGGCGCTGGAACCGGCCGGTGTACGACCTGGTCGACGGAGTGCCGCACCTGCGGGTGGAGAACCGGGTGCTGCCCGCCGGGCCGAGCGTGCCGGACGTGGTGGCGAACGCCGCGTTCTTCTACGGGGTGCAGCGGGCGCTGACCGAGCAGGACCGGCCGGTGTGGACGCAGATGTCGTTCGCGGCGGCGGAGGAGAACTTCTACACCGGCGCCCGGCACGGGATGGACGCGCACCTGTACTGGCCGGGCGCGGGCTGGATCACCCCGGACGAACTGGTGCTGCGCCGGTTGCTGCCGATGGCGCACGAGGGCCTGCGGTTGTGCGGGGTGTCGGACGCGGCGCGGGAGCACACCCTGGGCGTGATCGAGTCCCGCTGCCTGCGCAAGCAGACCGGTTCCTCGTGGCAGCGGGACGTGGTGGCGCGGCTGGAGCAGCGCGGTCACGACCGGTCGGAGGCGCTGGCGGCGATGCTGCACCGCTACGTGGAGCTGACCGATTCGGGCGAGCCGGTGCACGCCTGGCCGCTGGAGTGAGCCGCGCGCGGTCCCGGTGACTGAGATCAACCCGGGCCGGACTGCAGCCGTCCAGCTGTTGCCACTAGATTGCAATTGCTAGAGACTGCTGACAGCGATACGCGCACAGGGAGAAGCTCCATGGCTCAGTACGTGCTGCCCGAGCTGGACTACGACTACTCGGCGCTGGAGCCCGCGATCTCGGGTGAGATCAACGAGCTGCACCACAGCAAGCACCACGCGACCTACGTCAAGGGCGCCAACGACACGATCGAGAAGATCGCCGAGGCGCGGGACAAGGGCGACTTCGGGTCGATCGTCGGCCTGGAGACGACGCTGGCGTTCAACCTGGCCGGGCACTCGCTGCACCTGGTGTGGTGGAAGATCCTCTCGCCGAACGGCGGGGACAAGCCGACCGGCGAGCTGGCCGCGGCCATCGACCAGGACTTCGGGTCGTTCGACAAGTTCCGCGCCCAGCTGGAGGCCGTGTCGACCACGATCCAGGGCAACGGCTGGGGCGTGCTGGCGTGGGATCCGGTGGGCCAGCGGCTGATCACGCAGCAGCTGCGGGACCACCACTCGAACCTGTCGATCGCCACCACGCCGCTGCTGGTGTTCGACATCTGGGAGCACGCCTACTACCTGCAGTACAAGAACGTGAAGGCGGACTACGTCAAGCAGTTGTGGAACGTCGTGAACTGGGACGAGGTCGGCAAGCGGTTCGCCGACGCCCGCGCCGGTTACAACGGGCTGCGGCTGCCCACCGCCTGATCTTCCTTCCCGCGGCCGCGCGGGACCACGGACCGGCGGTGGATGCTCCGACAAGCGAAGCTGCCGACACTTCGGGGCCTTCCCACGGGAGGGCCCCGAAGTGCTGTCCGGGACCACTCACCCCGCGCGCGAGTGCGCACGCACTCCGCGCGCACGGACCGACGAGCGAACAGGCCGACGCGGGAACGGACCCCGCACGCGAACGAGCCCCGCCTCCCGGAGGAGACGGGGCCCGCTCTGTTCCCGAACTGACTGCCGCTCCCACCACGAAGCGGACATGTATTAGGTTAGCCTAACCTCCCAGGGTCCGCAACCCCCGATCTCCAGCGGCGCAGCAGCACCCCGCACGCCACCGCCGCGGCCAACGACGCCAGCCCGCCCAGCAGCAGCGGCGACCGCGGGCCCAGCACCTCCGCCAGCCACCCGGACGCCAGCCCGCCCAGCGGTTTCCCGCCGAGGAACAGCAGCATGTACAGGCCCATCACGCGCCCGCGCATCGACGGCTCCACCGCCAGCTGCACCGTGGAGTTCGCGCTGGTCGTGAAGGTCATCACCGCGATCCCGACCGGCACCAGCATCACCGCGAACGCCCAGTAGGACGGCATCAGCGAGCCGACCGCCTCCAGCAGCCCGAACGCGCCGGCCCCCAGCACCATCAGCCGCAGCCGCGAACCGGGATTCCTGCTGCGGCGGGCGGCGAGGGTGGCGCCGGACAGGGTGCCGACGGCGAGCATCGTGATCAGCAGCCCGTAGCCGTCGGCGTTCCGGTCGAAGACGTTGCGGGCGATCACCGCGAAGGTGCTCTCGAAGTTCATGCCGAACGTGCTGACGCAGAACACCAGCACCATCACCGCGACCAGGTCGGGCCGCCGCAGCGCGTAGCGCAGCCCGGCCCGCACCTGGCCGCGCTCCTTCGGCACCGGCTCGCCGCGGTGCAGCTGCGCCGCGTTCATCAGCAGCAACCCGCCGACCACCGCCGCCGAGCTGATGCCGTTGGCGATGAACACCCACCCGGTGCCGATCGCGGTGATGAGCAGCCCGGCGATGGCGGGCCCGACGATCCGCGCCAGGTTGAACGTCATCGAGTTCAGCGCGACGGCGTTGGTGAGCTGCGCGGGACCGACCATCTCCACGACGAACGACTGCCGCACCGGCGCATCGACCGCCGCGAAGCAGCCGAGCACGAAGCACAGCGCGTACACCTGCCACAACCGCGCCGCCCCGGACACGTCGAGCAGGCCGAGCAGCAGTCCGCAGGCGCCGAGCGCGGTCTGGGTGGCGACCAGCAGCCGCCGCTTGTCGAACCGGTCGGCGGCGGTGCCCGCCCACAACGTCAGCAGCAGCGTCGGCAGGAACTGCAGCGCCACGGCCACGCCGAGCGCGCCGGGGCTGCCGCCGGAGAGCTCCAGCACCAGCCAGTCCTGCGCGGCCCGCTGCATCCAGGTGCCGGTGAGCGAGACGACCTGGCCCGCCGCGTAGTAGCGGTAGTTGCGCACCCGGAGCGAACCGAACATGCCGCCGGTCGCGGCCGGTGGCTCCGCGACGGACGGCGGGGTGCGGGTTCCGGGATCGGAGTGCGGCGCGGCGCTCCCGCGATCGCCCGGTGGGCCGGGGTCGGCGCCGGTTCCGCGCTCGGCGCGGCCGCCGGGTTCACCGGCGCGCACGTCCGCGGACGCACCCGGAGGTGCGCCGAGCTCGCCGGTGGGTGTGCGGTTCGCACCGTCCGGGTCGGGCCCCGACGGGTGCAGCGATTCCTCTGCCGCCGACGTGCTCAGCTCCCTCCTAGCGCTGCGAGATCCGTTCCATGATCTCGGCCGCGTGACTCAAGGTCGCGCGTTCTTCCCTGGTGAGTTCGGCCAGCTGGACGTCCAGCCAGCGCTCGCGGGCGGAGATCTCCTCCTCGATGCGGGCGCGGCCCGTGTCGGTGAGGTCGACGACGGCCTGCCGCCCGTCGGTGGGGTGCGGGGTGCGCACGACCAGGCCGAGGCCTTCGAGTGCCGCGATCACCCTGGTCATCGAGGGCGGCTGCACGCCTTCCTTCGCCGCGAGGGTGCCCGGCGTCATCGCCCCGGCCTTGTAGAGGCAGGACAGCGCGGACAGCTGGGAGAGCGTGACGACGGAGTCGGTGCTCTGCGCCCGCAGCCTGCGGTTGAGTCGGACGGAGGCCATCCGCAGCCGGGTGGCCAGCGTGCGCTCCCGTTCAGCGATCTCGGACACGTCGTTAGTCTACCAAACTATTTGACGACATTTCGGTCATACGCCCCGTCTTCGGACGCGATGCGCGGAGCTTAGTGCCTCCCCCGCCCCGCACGACCCCCGAACGCCCCATCTTCGATCTTCAGCAGGACCAGGGCCGCAGCCCGCCCGGCGGTCGAGCGGGCCGCGCACCTTGCACTGCCCGTCCCTGAGCCTGCCCGGCGGGCCGGTTTCCTGTCAGCGGCGAAGCCGCTGAGCCAACGACCACCCAAGACACCGGCACCGCAGCGGGTTCTCAGCTGCTTCCTCGCGAGGACAGCGATTTCTCCTGTGGCGGAGCCACCTGCGAAAACGATCCCGCAGCGAGGAAGCCGCTGAGGTTCCGCCACCCGACCACTACGCGGCAGAAGCAGCGAGAACAGGCGTCAGGCGAACAGCGCCGAGATCGGGTCGGCGACGAAGTAGAGGACGAACGCGGCCGACACCACCCACATCAGCGGGTGCACCTGCCGGACCCGGCCGGTGGCGGACTGCAGCAGCACGTAGCAGATGAACCCGACCCCGATGCCGTTCGCGATCGAGTAGGTGAACGGCATGACGACGATGGTGAGGAACGCGGGCAGCGCCTTGGTGAAGTCGGACAGGTCCACGTCCCGGATCTGCCCGAGCATCATCGCGCCCACCACGACCAGCGCCGGCGCCGCCGCCTCCACCGGGATCACGCTGTAGAGCGGGGTGAAGAACATGGCCGCGAGGAACAGCAGCCCGGTCACCACGTTCGCCAGCCCGGTGCGCGCGCCCTCCGCGATGCCGGACGCGGATTCCACGAACACCGTGTTGGAGCTGGCCGAACCGACCCCGCCCGCGACGGCGCCCACGCCCTCCACGGCCAGTGCCTTGCCGATGCCCGGCAGGTTGCCCTTGCGGTCGGCGAGGCCCGCCTCCTTGCCGAGGCCCGTCATGGTGCCCATCGCGTCGAAGAAGTTCGCCAGCACCAGCGTGAACACCAGCATCGCCGCGGCCAGCGCGGGCAGCCGCGTCCACGCGCCGAACGAGATGTCGCCGACGAGCGAGAGGTCCGGCAGCCCGAAGATCTCCGCGGGCGGCGCCGGGTAGCCGAGGTTCCAGCCGTGCGGATCGGTGCCCTCCGACGGGCCCGCGTGCACCAGCGCCTCGACGACGATCGCCACCACCGTGTTGACCACGATGGCGATCAGGATGCCGCCGCGCACCTTCCGCGCCACCAGGATCCCGGTGAGCACCAGCCCGAACGCGAACACCGCCGTCGGCCAGGACGCGATGGACCCGTCGATGCCCAGCCCCACCGGCACCGTGGTGTTCGCCGCGTCCGGCAGCCTGCGCACGAACCCGGCGTCGACGAGCCCGACGAAGCTGATGAACAGGCCGATGCCGACCGCGATGGCCGCCTTCAGCTCCGGTGGCACCGCGTTGAACACGGCGGTGCGGAACCCGGTGGCGACCAGCACCAGGATCACCAGGCCGTCCACCACCACCAGGCCCATCGCCTCCGGCCAGCTGACCTGCTGGGCGATGGTGACCGCGAGCAGCGTGTTGATGCCCAGGCCCGCGGCGATCGCGAACGGGTAGTTCGCGACCAGGCCGAACAGCAGCGTCATCACGCCCGCGACGAGCGCCGTGCTCGCCGCGACCTGCGGCACCGTGAGCACGTGCCCGAGCACGTCCCGCTTCGCCGTCGGCGAATCGGCCGAGTAGCTGCCGAGGATCAACGGGTTCAGCACGATGATGTAGGCGACGGTGACGAAGGTGACCAGCCCGCCGCGCAGTTCCCGGCTCAGCGAAGAACCGCGCTCACTGATCTTGAAGAACCGATCCAGCACGCCGGTGGCCCGTCCCGTACCACCACTGCCCGCCGACCCCGCCGCGTTCGAACCCGTTCCCGCAGAACTCACGCGACGATCCTCGACATCGCGTTCCGCGCCCGCAACGGGCTCCGAACCGGGTTCACCAGAACTTTTCAACGGCTCTTCCGCAGCACCGCGCGAATCGTCCGGTTCCCTGTCCGCCATCACTACCTCACCCCGCTCACGACTACCGGGGTAGCCTGCCCGACGTGGCCGAAGACAGCGCACGCACCCCCTCCTCACCAGCGACGACACCACCCGAACCGGCGCACACCGTGCCCGCCCTGCCGCGCAGGCTGGCGCAGCCGACACCGGTGGTGCTGGCCGGGACCGCGCTGTGGCTCGTGGGAGTCGCGCTGTTCGCCGCGACCGCGCCCGGCGGCATCGAGTTCTGGACCTGCGTCGCCGGATTCGCCCTCGGCCTCACCGGCTACGGGGTGTTCCGCTGGCAGCGCTCCGCGTCACGACGCGGATCGCGCGGCGCGTGGAAGGGTTTGTCCGGCCTCGACGGCTAGTTCCGATAGCGGAAAGCCACCTTCCCCGACTCGGCCGTTCGCTAGTCTGCTGCTCGCGAAGTACCGACAACTGGGGAGTTGCGCGTGGCATCCAAGCTCGATGTCGATCGCCTGGAGTTGGGAGTGCTGACAGGCTGGGCAGGAGTCAAGCGGTTACCTCCGGTCCTCCGGTTCTCCCACTACGGCACACCACTTCAGAACATCAACGCTGAGATCGAGGCCGCGGACACGCGGTGCAGGCAGCGCGGGCTGCTGGATCACGCGAACCGGGTGAGCGACGAGGTCTGGGACCTCGTCGCGGCGTACCAGAGCGCTGCTGTCGAATACGACTTGCGCTTCTCCTCCCAAAAGGGCACCGAGCTCCGCGTCGCCGTGTCGCAGGTAGGCCAAGTGACGATCCGCAGCGTCCTCAACGGTGACCGCGTGATCATCGAGCGGGTCCGACCCGAGAGCGCCATCCCCTCCTTGGTGTCGACTCTCCCCGATCACCCACCGGCCAAGTTCAAACCGGTGAACATCGACTTGGCCGCCTTGCGGGCGGTCATGGCGGACGCAGCCAAGGCAAGCGACGCCGACCCCCGTGCGGTCGAGAAGGGCCTCCGCGCACGAGGCCTGGACGCCTCCGGCTTCCGTGCCGCTACCGAACTGCTCGACGGACCCAAGCTCGGCGCGGGTCAGGTCGGCGTGACGGTGTGGAACTCGCAGCGCAAGGAGTTCCGCGGGAGCTCCACCATGCAGATCGTCGACCTCGAAGTCGGTCGCCTGTCGATCTACAACAGCGGGAACCAGCGCTTGATCGCCGGGGCCGACATGGGGACCTTCCGCCGGGTCTTGGGCGACCTCACCACTGGAGCTCAACGGCTGTCCGCCTGGTAGGTCGGCTCCGGCGCTGGGCTGAAAGCGTGATCCCACCTGGGCTGGGAACGGGTTTCGACATCGCGACGTCATATCGGTGCACCGCACTGGCGTGATCTGGCAAGCTGAGCCCGATCACGGACCACGTGACACTAGGGGGTTAGACCACATGGCCACGATCAACACCACGATCAACAACGGGGGTGTCTCTTCCGGAGCCTCGTTCTCCGTCGACACCGACGCGATCCCGGCCTTGATCGCGAAGTACGAGGACGCTCGCGACGAGCTGGATCGAATCCGCTTCAGCATGAACCGCCTGGAGAAGATCGAACCTTCGGGGCAGGACAAGATCAGCCGCGCTTCTGCGGACAGCATCAAGTCCATCGTCAGCGATCAACCGGGAGGCTTGGCACACGTCCTCAACGAAGCCAAAAAACACTTGGAAAATCAGATCGAACAACTCCGGGCCGCGGTGAACGACTACCGCGGCGCCGACGATGCCGCAACCCCGACGCAGTCGTAAGGAAAACAAGGAAATGCTTCGTCGCGCCAGCGTGACCGCCGCAACCGCCCTTGCGCTCGCAGCGCTGACTTCGTGCTCGGTCGGATCAGGGGGAACGGCGGAAACATCGCCCGATCCAGCACCGCAGCAGTCGGTCGACCCGGCTCTTCGGGTGACCGATCCCAGGGACCTCACCGGTGTCCAAGATGCCTGCACCTTGTTGAATCCTGAGCAGCGGACGCGCTTGGGCGCAGGGGACGCGGAGTTCACCACGACGACGAACGAGTACGGCAACTCGACGTGCGAGATCTTCGGGGATGCCTTCAACGCGGCGGTCGACATCGACACCAACCACGGCGGGATCACCAACCTCAACAGCAAGAAAGACAACTTCGACAGCTTCACGCCGACTGAAGTCGCCGGTTATCCGGCCGCTGAGCTGAACGCAGAATCGACTGCCTGCAAGGTGAGCGTCGGGGTCGCCGACGACCAATCGATCGAAGTCGACTTCTCCAAGAACTCCGGCGGATCACCAGAGATGAACGATCCCTGCGGATACGCCAAGACGATCACCAACGAACTGCTCGTGAACATCCCCAAGTAATCGAAAACCCCAGCACCCGAAAAACAGGGGAAACAAATGGGACCATTCACTCCGATCGTGATCGCAGGAGTGGTTGCAGCACCTTCCGATTTCGGCAACGTCGACGAGATCATGGAGAAGGTGGGATTCAACCACCCGGTCACCTACAAGGAAATCCACGAAGGCGCAGGCTCTGAGCCGATGCACGAAGGTGCGCGCGCGTTCAAGGAAGACATCGCCACAAGGCTGCAGAACGCCACTCAGCTGCTGGACGATGCCAACCGCGAGGCCAACGTCGCGTGGGAAGGCAAGGCAGCCGAACAACACGGCAACTCGCTCAAACCGATGACGAGCTTCCTGGCCACCACCCAGGTGACCTCGGTTGCTGCGGGCGACTCCGTCGAGCGCCAGGTCAATGCCTTCACCACGGTCAGGGACGGCATGCCCGAGCCCAAGGAGGTCACGGCCACCGACAGCCTCTTGGAGAAGGGTGGCGCCTGGCTCGTCGGCTCCGAGACTGACCTCCAGCAGCAGGAACGAGAGGCCACCGAAGCCGCCGAAGCCGCGAAGCAGACCTACGAGACCTACGGCGGGGCCGTCCAGGCCGAAGTCCAGAACCCCCCGCGGTTCGACCCGCCGCCGACGCAGAACGGCGATGGTGGTCAGAGCTCCTTCGACCGCAGCGGTGCGATCAACTCGCCGATGGGTGTCGGAGCAGGCGGTTCGCCCGGTGCGGGCGGCGGTACCGCGGGCATCGGCGGTGGCAGCGGCGCGGGCTTCGGGCCTGGTGGTTCAGGTCCGTCCGGTAGCGGTTCGTCGTGGTCGCCCGGTGGCGGCGGTGCCGGTGGTTCGCTGCCCGGCGGCATCGGTGTGCCCGGTGGTCCTGGCGCGGGTTCCGGTCCTGGTGCCGGTGGCGTCGGCGGTATCGGCGGCGGCTTCCTGCCGGGTGGCCCTGGCGGGACCGGCGGCGCGGGTTCGGGTGGCCGAAGCGGCCTCGGGGCCGGCGGTGCTGGTGGCCGCGCGGGCTCCGGCGGCGCGGGCGCGGGCGGTCGCGCGGGGGTCGGCGCGGGTGCGAACCAGCCCGGTGCCGGTGGCCGTGCGGGTGTCGGCACTCCGGGCGCGGGTGGCGCGGCCGGTGGCGCGGGCACGGGCGCTGCCGGTGCGGGCGGCCGCGGTGGCGCGGGCGCGATGGGCGCCGGTGGTGCCGGTCGCGGCGCCAAGGGTGCCGGGGACGAGGACCAGGAGCACGAGAGCTGGCTGGAGGAGCAGGACGACGTGTGGCTGAACGACATGCCGCGCACCGCTCCCCCGGTCTTCGGCGAGTGACCGCTCCCGCCTGACCGAGAACTCGGCCGCGCACCGAACCCGGTGCGCGGCCGTTCTCGTGCGGCACCGAAGTCGGCGCACTGCTTCCCACCGACTCGAACGCAAGGACGGCAGAGCAGTGCTGCGACGCGCGATCACGGCTGCGACTTCCCCGGCCACCGCGGGAGGCAGCTCGGTTCGCGGGCCCATCGGCGGCGAACCGCCAGTCCCCGAGAACTCGCCCGCGTCACAAGGTGCGGGAGACCCGGCGCTGGTGAACAGCCCGAAATGGCCCGTCAGCAACGTCACCCGAACATTCCCCGTCCCGCGGTCCCCGTTCGGTGGGGAGACCACCCGTTTCTCGAACCGGATTTGAGGTTTTCCTCGTGTTACGACGTTGTGGCCTGCTCGCAGCATCTTTCGTCGCGTTGACCGCGATCTCCTCGTGTGCGCTCGGCGAGGGCGGAGAACAGCCCTCGCAAGCAGCGCCGAGCACGGAGAACATCGACCCCGCGTTGGCGGTGCGGAACCCGAAGGACCTGAAGGGGGTCACGGACGCCTGCCAGCTGCTCACCCCAGAGCAGCGGACGACTCTGCAGATCGAAGGCACTCCGGCCCAGCGAGACAGCGAGTTCAAGGAACCGGCCTGCGAGTACGACGGCAGCGCTTTCACGGCCGCCCTCGACATCAACACCAATTCTGGAGGCATGACCGCTGCTCACGAGCGAAGGAGCAACTTCGACAACTTCGAAGCGGCCGAGGTCGCCGGATATCCGGCGGTGCAGGTGAACTTCTCCAAGAACCTCTGCAACCTGGCGGTCGGCGTGTCGGACACCCAGAGCCTCCACGTCTTCTACTCGGTGATCTCCGGGGGCACTCCCGAAATGGAGGACACCTGCGGGTACGCGCGCAAGATCGCCGCAGAGGCGTTGCAGAACATCCCGCCCGCGTAGCGAGAACCGCCTCGTCCGGCAGGTGCGCGGCCGTTCTCGTGTTCAGGGGAGGTTGCGGATGATCTGCCGGGCGGCGGGTTCGAGGAGGCGGGCGACCTCCTGCGGGTCGGCGGGTGGTTCGTGGGTGGTGTGCAGGGTGACGGTGGTCTTCCCGGTGCGGAACTCCAGTTGCCAGTCCCCGTTGAGGTCGGTGAGGCAGGTGTCGCCGTCGCCGATCCGGACGTCGGAGCGCACGGGGGCCCTGCCGAGGATGGCGTGGCCGCAGATGCCCGCCAGGTACCGGCCGCCGGGTTCGGGTGCTTCCCAGTTCATGAAGTCGGCGCTGATGCCGTCGGGCGATGGGCCGTAGATGTCCTCCTCGGTGGCGATGCGGCGGGTGCAGGAGGTGTCGACCCGGTATCCGTCGCCGTTCATCATCAGTTCGGACGGCAGGTAGGCGTCCTGCACCCAGCCGCTGGCCGTCCCGGGGAACGCGGCTTCGAGCGCGGCGGGGTTCAGCACGTCGCACGGGTTCGGCGTGTCGGCGTAGCGGCCGGTGTAGGCGATGTCGAGGGCGCGCGGTCCGGCGGCGAGCCCGTCGACGAGGCCGGTGCCGAGTTCGCGCACGACCTGCTCGGCGGGTTTTCCGCGGTAGTGCGGGTCGCTCAGGGTGATGGTGGTGTCGACGGCGACGTCCGGGCGCACGGCGGTGACCTGCCAGCCGCCTTCCCGGTCGGGGTCGCGCCAGGCGGCGACCTGGAATCCGCGGTCGGTGCGGACCTCGGCGGAGGCGTCGGCGGCGCGTTCGGCGACGATCTCCAGCCGGCTCTCGGCGGAGCGGGGCTGCTGGTAGAGCTCCAGCGAGACGACGTCGACCGAGCGGACGTCGGAGTGCACCAGGTAGTCGCAGCCGCTCATCTCCTGCCCGGCGAACGCGCGTTCCGGCGGTTCGTCCTCCTTGGCGTAGGAGTGCTCCAGCTCCCGGTTCGGCGAGATCGTCAGCCCGGCCCGTTCCAGGACGTCCGGCGGCAGCACCGCGCAGGCGTCGAAGGCGGCGGGCGTGCCGTAGTGCACGGCGGGGTTGCCGGGCGTGAGCTGGAGGAGCCGTTCGGAATCCCGCTCCGGCCGGACCGCGTCCGATCCGCCGTGCAGCGCGACGACGGCGGCGGCGAGCAGCGCCAGCACGACGACGGCGAGGAGCACGAGGACGACCGGCAGCGCCTTGCCGCGGCGCGGCGGCTGCGGCCGGAGCGGGGGCTGCTGCCAGTGCGGGGGCGGGGGCCAGTTCGGCGGGGGCGGCGGGTTCCCGTGCGGTGGGTGCGGCGGCGTCATGTCGAGTCCGAATCTCGCGGGTGGCGGTCGGTGATCAGCTCAGCACGACACCCGAGGTCGCCGGAGTGGAAATGCCTGAATTCGCAGGTGCGCGGCGGAAATCGCCATCTCGCTATTACTAGTCGATCGTTCCGCTGAACGGGACGATGGCGTGTTCGCCGGTGCGGGCGGTGGTGGCGCAGACCGAGCAGGTCGGGCGGCCGTCGCGCGGTTCGAGGTCGACGGGGTCGGCGAGCACCCCGCAGCTCCCGGCGATCTCACCGGAGCGGGCGGCCGGGACGAGGTGGTTCTGGTAGCCGAACGCCACCCAGCAGCGGGCGGGCGTGTCGTGCGGTTCCACGGGGATCTCCTCGGGTGGAGGGCGACCGGGCGGCGTCGGGGAGGGGTGGCCGCCGCCCGGTCACCCGTGCGGACCGGTGTGGGGTCGGGGGTCACCACGACCGGGCCGCGTTCGGGGGCGCGCTCAGCGCGCTCGGGCCGCCAGCTCGCGCCAGCAGTCCATGCAGGTCGGCTCGCGGATCCAGTCGATCTCGTCGGCGACCCGCTGCAACTCGTCGGTGCGCACCACGACGCCGCACAGCGCGCGGGTCAGCCCACCCGGTTCGGAGCTGCGCGCGTCCAGGCCGAAGGCGTGCCGTCCACTGCTCACCGGCTGCCACCGCCCCACCTTCGCCCCATCCGCCAACATGATCGCTCCTCTCCATATCGTTTCCGGTTTAAGTATCTTGTTACCGGCACCAGATAGCTAGTGCCCGATCGATGGATCATGAAGGCGACACGGATTGGTTAAGCTGTTTTCATGGCTGGTACCAGCGAACACACGCCCAAGGCTCGCCTGCTGGGCGCCGAGCTACGGGAACTACGCAAGCAGGCGAACGTCACTACTCGTGAGCTGGCACATCAGCTTGGTACCAGCCATGTCACCATCTCCCGCTACGAAACCGGCACGCGCACACCCCGGCCGGAGGATGTCGCCCGCATTCTGGGAACACTTAGAGTTACCGGTACCAGATATGACGAGCTCATCGAGTTCGCCAGGAACGCTGGAGACAAGAACACGTTCGCCCGAAGCGCATCTGGTCCGCACAAGCATCTCGTCGAGCTGGCCGAGTTCGAGCGGTCTGCCAGCTCGATCGCCGACGTGGCGCCCACCGTGATCCCGGGACTCCTCCAGACCGCCGACTACGCGCGCTCCATCATGCGCGGATTGCCCAACCCTGAAAGGGAGATCCGAGTCGGCCTCCGAATGGCTCGGCGAGACGTACTGTCGGGAAGAACAGCGAAGCCGCTCACCGCGATCATCGCCGAGCACGCGCTGCGTCAACCGCTCGGCGGTCCAGCGGTCATGGCAGAACAGCTCAGGTACATCCTGAGACTCAGCGAACAGAGCAACATCACGGTGGCCGTCCTGCCCAGCGACTTGACGCACTGGACTCCCGCGCACGAAGGCGCGTTCGTCTTGTACGAGTTCGCGAAGGCGCCACCGATCGTCCAGCTGGAGCACTACCGAGCTCCAGCCTTCCTCTTCGAGACGAAGGACGTCGCTGCCTACAAGCAAGCCGTAGTGGATATCCGCACTTCGACCTTGCCTCTTGACGCCTCGGCGGGTCTGATTGCAGCGATAGCCACCGAGATGGAGGAAGCCTGATGCTGAGCGACGCGGCGAAATGGCGGAAATCCAGCCACAGCGGGCAATCCGGCAGCTGCGTCGAGATCGGCGTCTCTTCCGACGCGGTCGGCGTCCGCGATACCAAGGACCGCGACGGCGGCACCTTGCTGTTCGCCCCGCGTGCCTGGCACCGCTTCCTGCGCACGCTCAAACAGACCCGCTGAGGTGAATGGCCCACTCGCCCAGCCACGTTGGGCGGATGGGCCACTCACCTGGGAGCGCACGACGAGCCGGACACCCCCGCTCGACCGACCGGCGAACCCGCGAACTCAGCGAGGAGTGATCCGAGTGCCAGAGATGACGTGGCGCAAGTCAAGCCACTCAGCAGCCAACGGCAGTTGCATCGAGGTCGGCGCCTCCCCCGACGCCGTCGGCGTCCGCGATACCAAGGACCGCGACGGCGGCACGCTGCTGTTCCACCGGCGCACCTGGCACCACTTCCTGCACACGCTCAAGCAAATCCGCTGAGGTGAATGGCCCATTCGCCCAACCATCTTGGGCGAATGGGCCATTCACCTGTGGGGTCAGCGGAGCAGGGTGACCGCTTCCGGGTCGGCGAGCAGCGCGGCGAGGGCGAAGCGGGTGTCCCACGAGCCGGCCGCCCAGGCGAGGGCGCGGGCCAGGCCGTCGGGCGTCCGCTCGGCGTGCACCGCACCGGTCGCGTCGACCCACCAGTGCACGCGCCGCTCCCCCTCGCGGGTGCTGACGCGCAGCCCGTCGTGCAAGGTCACCGAGCCGTTCGGCACCGCGAGCCCCAGCAGTTCGCAGGAGCCGGGCACCCGCGCGACCTCGGCCCACTGCTGCGCGCGGCCGTCGGACAGCACCCGCATGGTGCTCTCCTCGGAGGCCAGCGGGAGGTCCAGGAGTTCGGCGAGCGCTTCGGCGTCGAACTGGTCGGGGCCGCCACCGGCGACGACCAGCGGCGCCTCCAGCACGCCGAGCATCCACGGCTCGTCCAGCACCACGGCCCGCTCCGCGCTGACGACCGCGCCGGACAGGGACCGCACCGATTCGGGCGGCCCGGCGAAACCCGGGCGGATGACGCCGTCGACGACGGCGTTCGCGAGTTCGCGGTGCGCGCGCAGCGCGGTGCCCGCGCGGATGCCGCGGTCCGGGTCGCCGAGCCGGGCCACCAGGTCCGCGGCGTCGTCCGGGTCGTCGACGCGCAGCTCGCCGCGCACCCCGGCAAGCCGCAGCCGCCGCGAGTCCAGGCCGAGGTCCGGCACCGGGTCGTAGATGCCCGCGATGTCCTCGGCCTCCGGCAGCCGCCAGGACCGGGGTTCGCGGCCGTCGAGGACGGCGAAGCGGGACAGCCACCACGCGGGGTGGCTGTGCGGGTCCTCCAGGACGTGCGCGATGTCCGGGGAGTCGGTGAGCAGCCGGATCGCCTGCGGCCACGCGTCGTCGGCGACCAGGTCCAGGTCGCGGACCGCGGTGAACCGCGCGGGCGGCCAGGCACCGCCCGCGAGGTGCTCCTGCTCGTGCCACCAGCGGACGCTGTCGGCGAACTGCTCGTCCGGGTCGATCGGGTCGTCCTCGACGTGCAGCGCGAACGAGTCCAGCACTCCGACGGAGCGCAGCAGATCGCGCGGCCAGCGCGCGGCGAACGCGCCGTCCAGCACGCCCAGCGAACCGTCCGGCCCGACCTCGTCCGGGTCGAGCACGGCGAGCAGCGCCGCGTCCGGCAGCAGCAGCTCGTCGGCGCGGCGGATCTCGCCGTCGCGGTCCGGCATGGCCAGCGCGGCCAGCCAGTCGTGCGGGTGCGAGTCGCGGACCAGGCCGAGCACCGATTCGGTCAGCGGCAGCACGTCGGCGCCCACCCGGGCTTCGGCGACGCTGCCGCGCACGGCTTCCGCCAGCGGCGGGGCGTCGAGCAGTTCCGCGGGTCCCGCGCGGTGCGCGCCGAGCTGCTCCAGCAGCGGGTGCGCCGCGTCCGGGTGCGCGATGCGCAGCCCGCTGATGTCCAACGTGGACAGCACGGCGGCGGGTCCGGAGTCGGCGGCACCATCGGTGAGCAGCACGTCCCGGGCGCCGGTGACGGTGCGGCCGTCGGCCAGCGGCACCGGCAGCGCCGCGAACTCCTCGCGGGCGCGCAGATCGGTGCGCTGGATCGGGGCCAGCGCCTCGTACAGCCGGTGCCACCAGGACGGCGGGCGCTCCAGCCCGCCGACCGCGGCGACCAGCTCGGCCGACCCGAGCCGCCGCACCTCCAAGGTGCTCAGCGCGCGCCGCTGCCGGGCGTCCGAGAGGTCCGCGGCCAGCAGGCCCGGCACCACGTCCGCCAGCAGCGACACCAGTTCCGGCGAGTAGTAGTCCAGCACCTCGGCCCCGCTCGGAGCCACCGAGCCACCGGCACCACCGGGCAGCCACGCGCTGATCCGCAACCGGTCCAGCACGGCCTGCCGCAGCTTTCCGTCCACATCGGACAGCGGGAAGCCGGGCAGCGGCACCAGCGCGGTGCGGTGTTCCGGCGCGACCTTCGCGACCAGGTCCGGGTAGCTCTCCGCGGCGAACGTCAGCACCGAGTCGACCGCGGGCGACGCCGCGACCCGCCGCCGGTCCGCCTCCACCGGCAACCCGGCCAGCAGCCGGGCGGGCAGCGACAGCCGCTCCTCGGTGGGCGTCGGGGCGTGCAGCACGTCCTCGGCGAGCGGGATCGGCACGTCGTCGGGGCCCAGCGGCACCGCCCAGCACGCCCACCAGCTCGCGCCGCGCTTCGCCTCCGAACCCAGGCCCTCCAGCGCCGACTCGCCCAGCTCACCGGACACCCGGTGCAGCAGCCAGCGGTCGCTGCGCTGCGGGCCGTGCACCACCGCGCGGGAGGAACCCTGGTCCTCGCGGCGCCACGACCGCGGGCCGACCTGGACCTCGCGCAGCGCGGGCAGCGCCAGCAGCAGGTCGGCGGCGCGCTCGGCGAAGCCCGCCAGCAGCGCATCACCGTCCACATCGGACCGGACGGGCAGCCGCACCTCGGTGCTGAAGCCCTCCGGCGGCCGCTCGTCCGACGGCCACGCGAGCCGCAGCACCGGCACGCCGCCGTCGCGGGATTCGAGTTCCTTCGCCGGGCCCGGCAGCGCCGCCGCCTCGGCCCGGGTGCGCTCCGCGGAGAACTCCACCGCGCCCGAGGTCGACACCACGCGCGGCGCATCCGTCACGGCCAGCACCGCGGCGAAACCCACGCCGAACCGGCCGACCGTCGCGCCCTCGCGCTTCGCCGACGCCCGCAGCGAGGCCAGCGCCGCCACGCCCTCCGAGGTCAGCGGCGCGCCGGTGTTCGCCAGCCGCAGCTCACCGTCCTCGAACCGGACCCGCAGCACGCCGTCCGCGCCCGCCGCGTCCGCGGCGTTCTGCGCCAGCTCCACCAGCAGCCGGTCCCGGTAGCCGCCGAGGCGCAGGTCCTCTTCGGCGTTCGCGTCCTCGCGGAACCTCGTCGGCGAGGAATCCCAGGACTCCAGCACGGCCCGCCGCAGCTCGGCCGTGCCGAACACGTCCTGCGCGGTCACCCGCGCGACTCGAAGTCCAGCGTGGTGTCGTCGTAGACGACTTCGGCGACCGGGACCGTCGAGGACGTGTCCACCTCGGCCTCCGAATGCGCGCCGCAACCGAACTCCACGTGCACCACGCGGCCGTCCGCCGGGGCGATCTCGTTGCCGCACACGCCGAACGCGGCCTGCATCGACCCCGCCAGCTGCAGGAAGAAACCGCAGGTGCCGCACGCGCCGGGCGCCAGCTTCGCGATGTCGCTGCCCGGGCCGAACTCGCCCTGGTGCCAGCGCTCCGCGGCCGCCAGCCGGCCCTCGTGGCTCAGCACCCGCTTGCGGCCCAGGCCCACCTCGTGCGCCAGCGACTCCACGCCCTGGTCCGCACCGGACAGGTAGCCCTCGGCCAGCCGCGGATCGCCCGGGGCGCTCGGCAGCAGATCACCGGCACCCAGGTCGCCCGGACGCAGGCGCTCGCTCCACGGCACCCAGGCCGGCGCGGTCAGGGCGTCCTGGCCCGGCAGCAGCACGACCTCGCTGACCGTGACCGGCTCACCCGGACCGGCGATCGCGACGGTCACCGCCCAGCGCCAGCCCACGTACCCGGGGTAGTTCGATTCGAAGTAGTGCGTCGCCGCGTCCGGCCCCTCGGCCTCCACCCCGACGTGCGCGCCGACCGGGGCGTCCGCCGCATCGACCGTGAGCACCGGCGAACCGATCGGGTCGGCTGCCGGGCCCGCTTCGCCCTCGGCGGCGGCGCGGGCCGTCTCCACGGCCGCTGCCAGCGTCGGGTCGAGCCGGGCCGGTTCGGACTGGGCCGGTTCAGGCTGGGTCCCCGTGGACTCGCCGCTCGGCTCGCCGGGAACTCCGAGCGGAGCGTCCGGGTCGGTGGTCGGAGCAGGCATAGGCGTCACGTGCTCGATTGTGCCGTACGCGGTCGATGCGGTCGCCGCCCGTGTCAGGCTTTCGGGGTGCGAACCGGAGATCTCCCCAGGCGAACTGCGCTGGGCAACCGTCTGTCCGCAGGCGTGATCATCACGAGCCTGCTGTCCGGACTGGCGTTGGGCGCGTGCTCGTCGTACATACCAGCTCAGCACGAAGGCCAGGAGGATCGCGAGCACACCGATCAGAGCATTGGGCACGCGGGCAGCGTGCCACACCTTCGAGCGATGGTGACCCGCGTGCTCCCGCACGACCGCTCCTCGTTCACCCAGGGCTTCGAACTGTCCGGTGGAACCCTCTACGAAGGAACCGGGCGGTACGGGCGCTCGCTGCTGCGGGCGCTGGACCCGGACACCGGCCGCGTGCTCGGGGAGGAACGTCTCCCCGCCGACCTCTTCGGCGAAGGCATCACCGTCGTCGGTGACCGTATCTGGCAGCTCACCTGGCAGGAAGGGGTTGCGCTGGAACGTGATCGGACGAGCCTGCGGGAACTGCGCCGAGTGGACTACGACGGCGAGGGCTGGGGGCTCTGCCACGACGGCTCCCGGCTGGTCATGAGCGACGGCAGCGCGCAGCTCACCTTCCGCGACCCGGCGACGTTCGCGCCCACCGGCTCCGTCCAGGTCACCTTGGAGGGCAAGCCGGTCCCTGAGCTCAACGAGCTCGAATGCGCAGGCGGGCAGGTGTGGGCGAACGTGTGGGGCAGCGATCAGATCGTGCGCATCGACCCGGCGACCGGCGTGGTCGGCGCGGTCGTCGACGCGTCCGGGCTGCTGCCCGCCGGCGAGAAGGCGGGGGCGGACGTGCTGAACGGGATCGCCGCGGTGCCCGGGACCGACGAATTCCTGCTCACCGGGAAGCTGTGGCCGCACGCGTACCGGGTGCGGTTCGCACCGCAGTGATCCACAGCGGCCGCACCCGGCTGTGGAGAACTCGCTCCTGATCTCGCAAATTTCCACAAGTTGTCCACAGCTGGGGCTCGACTGTGGACAACTCCGCGGCACGCCCGGCTGAGCAGCGGCGGAGCGGACGCGGCCGCGCCCGAGGCTGGGGCAGGATGAACACATGGGGCTCCGACGCGACCAGCGCACCGACCAGGAACCGACCGGCCGCCCCGGCTGGGGAGCCGGTCGACGCGGCAGGCGCGGGCGGATCCCGCAGGGCTTCGGCGAACGGCGGGACGACCGGGAGCGCGACGGCGGGTCCGGCCGCGCTGCCGGACCGACGGCGGACGAGCAGGGCCGCACGGCCGGACCAGCGGCGGGCGAACAGCGCCGCACGGCAGGCGAGCAAGACCGCGCAGCCCGACCAGCGGCGGGCGAACAGCGCCGCACGGCAGGCGAGCAAGACCGCGCAGCCCGACCAGCGGCGGGCGAGCAGGGCCGCACGGCAGGGCCGGCGGCGGGCGAGCAGGTGGGCGCCGAGCACGCGGGGCACGAGCACGCCGCGGCCACCGCACCACCCAGCAGCACCGGGACCCGCCGCGACTCCGGTTCGGACGGCGAGCACCGCCGCGGCCCCGACCGGGGGCACGACACCGACGCCGAGCGCGAACAGGACCGGAACTCCGCCCCGGACGACCGAGCACCCGGCGACGCTCCCGAGGACACCCCGCGCGGCCGCTGGGACCCCACCGCTCCCCCGCGCAAGCTCACCGTCACCCGCGTCGCCGCCTGGCGCGGCAGGCAGCTCACCCGTGGCGCGATGCGGCTGTTCTTCTCCGCCGCGCACGCCGACGGCGCCGCCGAATCCGGACTGGCCCGGTTCAGCTACGCGGTGATGCTCAACTACGCGGTCGACGCGGCGATGGCCGTGGCGCTCGCGAACACGCTGTTCTTCTCCGCCGCCACCGGCGAGAGCCGGGACAAGGTGGCGCTGTACCTGCTGATCACCGTCGCCCCGTTCGCCGTGATCGCCCCGGTGATCGGCCCGGCGCTGGACCGGCTGCGGCAGGGCAGGCGCACCGCGCTCGCCGTCTCCTTCGGCGTCCGGGTGCTGCTGGCGGCGGTGATGGCGGTGAACTTCGACGGCTGGCTGCTGTACCCGGCCGCGCTGGGCTGCATGGTGCTGTCCAAGTCGTTCGGCGTGCTCAAGGCGGCGATGACCCCGCGGGTGCTGCCCGCGGCGATCGACCTGACCAGGGCCAACTCCCGGCTGACCACGTTCGGCCTGGCCGCCGGGGGCGTGTTCGGGGCGGTGGCCTCCGGGTTCGCGTGGCTGCTGGGGTCGCCGGGAGCGCTGTGGTTCATGGCGGCGCTCGCGGCAGGCGGGACGTGGCTGTGCCTGCGCATCACGCGGCGGGTGGAGAGCTCGGCGGGCGAGGCGCGGGCCGTGGCCGGGAAGCGGCGGCGGGCTCCGCTGAGCTCGCACGTGGTCGTCGCGCTGTGGGGCAACGCCGGAATCCGGGTGCTGACCGGGTTCCTGACGCTGTTCGCCGCGTTCGTGATCAAGGAGAGCACCCGGCAGGACCCGGCGATGCAGGTCGTGCTGCTCGGCGCGGTGGGCGGCGCCGCGGGGCTCGGCAGCTTCCTCGGCAACGCGGCGGGCGCGCGGATGCGGTTCGGCAACCCGGACCGGCTGATCGCGAGCTGCCTGGGCGCCGCGCTGGCGATCACCGCCTGCGCGGCCGTGCTGGCCGGGGTGCCGGTGGCGGTCGCGGTCGGACTCGTGGGCGCGACCGCGAGCGCGCTCGCGAAGGTGTGCCTGGACGCGGTGGTGCAGCGGGACGTGGCCGAGGAGTCGCGAGCCTCCGCGTTCGGCCGCTCCGAGACGGTGTTGCAGCTGAGCTGGGTGTTCGGCGGGGCGCTGGGGGTGCTGCTGCCGCCGGTGTGGTGGATCGGGTTCACCACGACGGCCGCGCTGCTGGCCCTGGTGCTGGCGCAGACCGTCCTGGTCGGACGCGGCGGCGGGCTCCTCCCCCGGCCGCGCCGCCGGAGCGAGGCCGAACCGGGCACCGAGCGCGTCGCCACCGGACCGTAGGTCCGCCGGACGACACCCGACCGCAGGCCCGATCCGGGCCGGACCGGCGAACGCCGAACCGCGAGGCCGACCGGCGATCCCGAGCGGCGGCACCCGAGCGGCAGACCCGGCGGACTCGCCGGGCCGCAGAGCCGACCGGCGACGACCGGACCGCAGCCCGACCGGCGACTCAGCCCGTAGGCCCGCCCGTCGGCCTGACCGGCGACCCCGGCCCGTGGGTCCGACGGGTGACACCGCGTCGTAGGCTCGCGGTCGTGCATCGTGGACTGAAGTCGCTGCTGCTCGCGGCTCCGCTGGGCGTCATCGCGCTGGCCGGGTGCTCGGCACCCTCCGCCCCGCAGGTCACCTTCTACTCGCACGGCGAGGCCATCGAGGTCGCCCCCGCGCGGTTCTGCGACGCGACCGGGGAGAACTGCGCGCCGCCCGCCGAGGACCCGGTGGGGAAGCTGCGGGTGCCGGAGAAGTCACCGCTGCAGATCTCGGTGCCCGGCGACGTGTCGGCGACGCCGTGGCAGGTCTCGTACATCTACCGGGGCGTGGACGGCCAGGAGATCGAGGGACGCACCGGCGTGATCCGGCCGGACGAGCGCCACTCGTACACCTTGCGCGTCCCGCCGGACGGCACCCGCCTGGAGCACGTCGAGGTCCAGCAGTACTCCGGCCTCCTCGTCCTCGGCGAGGACGGCGGCGTGGACTTCCCCATCGCCGCGACCTGGGTCATCGACCCGACCTGACGTGCGACGAGGGCGGGCGGCGGAGGATCCGCCACCCGCCCTCGTCCGGCGTCGGGAAGGATCAGGCGCCGGGGTCGAGCTCCCGGGCGACCGCGCGGACGACCTCGCCGATCCGCTTGGACACCTTGCGGTCCGGGTACCTGCCGCGGCGCAGGTCGGGCTGCACCTTCAGCTCCAGCAGCTTGATCATGTCGTCGACCATGCCGTGCAGTTCGTCGGCGGGGCGGCGGCGCGCTTCGACGACGGAGGGCGGCGGGTCCAGCAGCTGGATCCGCAGCGCCTGCGGGCCGCGGCGGCCCTGGGCCATGTCGAAGTCGACGCGCTGGCCGGTCTTGAGCGAGTCGACGTCGGACGGCAGCGCGGAGGAGCGCACGTACACGTCCTCCCCACCGTCCTGGGTCACGAAGCCGAAGCCCTTGTCCGCGTCGTACCACTTGACCCTGCCGGTCGGCACTGTCCTCACCGTTCCCTGTCGATGCCCGGCCCGCACTCCTCGCGCAACCCTGGTCAGGCCGGGAGCGAGCGGGTCCTTCTTGTCGTCATCGTCCGTCGTGCTGGAGCGTTCCGGCCCTGGCACAACAAAAACGCCCCGGAACGCCACGCTGTCAGAGCGTTCCCAGGACGCGTCAGTTTAAGGGTACCCGTCCGCGGTGGAACACCTTCGCCCCTTTCGCGAGGGATGTGCCGACATCGCGTTGACCTGCGCTTCCCACCTCCGCGGCGGAGGTTCCGGCCACATCGGGACCGGCCCGGCGAGCGCGGCGCCTACCCTGCCGACATGGACACCGCTTCTCGTCGTTCCGCCGTGCTCCCGCTCGCGGTGGGGCTGTTCGCCGCGGGCCTGCTCGCCGTGCTCGCGGTGTTCGCGTCGTTCGCCGCGGGCGTGGAGAACCTGCCGCTGTGGCTGAACCTGGCGACGCTGCTGGCGCCGGCCGGACTGATCGTCGGGGTGGTCGGCGCGGTGCTGCGCACCCGCCGCGGCTGAGTCACCCGCCGCGGGCGGCGAGCCAGGCGGGGAACTCGGTGAGGTCCGCGAAGACGACGTCGGCGCCCGCTTCCAGTAGTTCGTCTGCCCGGTAGGGACCGGTGGCGACGCCGACGGCGACGGCGCCCGCGGTCTTGGCGCCGACCACGTCGCCGAGGTGATCGCCGACGTAGATGGCGGCGTCCTCGGCGAGCAGCACGTCGCCCTTGGCGGCGGCGAACACGTCACCGGCGAGCCGGTCGACCTTCCAGTCCAGCGCGTCGAGGTGCCGCTGGGCGTTGAGCTCGAACTTCCCGGTGACGACGAGCGCCCGGCCGCCGAGGTCGCGCACCGCCGCGAGCGCGTCCGCGGCACCGGGCATGGCCCGGGTGACCGGCACGACGAGTTCGGGGTAGAGCTCCCGGAACCGGTCCACGAGGCGGGCGACGAGCGGTTCGTCGAACCCGTAGGTGCGCAGCACGTCGGGCAGCGGCGGGCCGAGGTTGGCGGCGAAGTGCTCGCCGTCGAGCGGCACGCGGAACTCCTCGCGCAACCGCTCGAACACGTCGATCATGCCGGGCCGGGGGTCGATGAGCGTGAGGTCCAGGTCGAAGCCGACGGTCGCAGGTGTCACGGCCTGGAGGCTAACCGCCGCGCGCGGCCGAGTGACCGCCCTTGACGCGGAACTTTTCAGTACCGAAAATCGTCGGTGTAACGCGACTCACACTCCCGGGCGAGCTGGAGCAGGCCGATGACGACCACCACGGACAGCAGCAAGCACCGCGACGACTTCCACTCCCTGCGCCCCGGCGGCCTCAACTGGGACTCGCTGCCGCTGCGGCTGTTCAGCAAGGGCAACGCGAAGTTCTGGAACCCCGCAGACATCGACTTCGAGCAGGACGCCCGCGACATGGCCGGGCTCACCGCCGAGGAACGCCGCAGCGTGGCGGGGCTGTGCGCCGAATTCATCGCGGGTGAGGAAGCCGTCACCCAGGACCTGCGCCCGTTCCTGTCCGCCATGGCCGCCGAAGGCCGCTTCGGCGATGAGATGTACCTGACCCAGTTCATGTACGAAGAGGCCAAGCACACCCAGGCGTTCCGGCTGTGGATGGACGCGGTCGGCCTCACCGAGAACCTCAACGAGTTCGTCGAGGACAACCCCGGCTACCGCACGATCTTCTACGACGTCCTGCCGACCGTGCTGCACGCGCTGGACGCCGATCCGGGGCCGCGCAACCAGATCCGGGCGTCGGTCACCTACAACCACGTGGTGGAGGGCTCGCTCGCGCTCACCGGCTACTACGCGTGGAACAAGATCTGCCGCAGCCGCGGGCTGTTCCCCGGCATGCAGCGGATCATCGGCCACATCGGCGACGACGAGCGCAGGCACATGGCCTGGGGCACGTTCACCTGCCGCAGGCACGTCGCCGCCGACGAGGCGAACTGGGGCCACGTCGAGGAGATGATGCAGGAGCTGCTGCCGCCCGCCATGGAGCTCATCCAGTGGCAACCCGCCGACGCGCCCGAGGTGCGGCCGTTCGAACTCGACACCGACGAACTGCTGAGCTACGCGAGCGACCGCGCCGGACGCCGCCTCGGCGCGATCTCCTCGGCCCGCGGCACCCCGCTGGAGCAGATCGACGTGGACGCCTCCCCCGAACGCCTGGAGGACCAGTTCGGCGAGGAGGACGCAGCCGAACTCGCCAAGGCCTGACGCCCCGGGCGGGTGCCCGCCCGGGGCACCCGCCTCAGTCGCCCAGGTCGAGGATCTCCTTGGCCTGGCGGCGCATCTCGACCTTGCGGATCTTGCCGGTGACGGTCATCGGGAAGTCGTCCACGACGTGCACGTAGCGGGGGATCTTGTAGTGCGCGAGCTTCCCGGCGCAGAACTCGCGCAGCGCCTCGGCGGTGAGCTCGGGCGCTCCGGAGCGCAGCCGGGCCCACACCATCAGCTCCTCCCCGAAGCGCTCGTCCGGGACCCCGATGACCTGCGCGTCCACGATGTCGGGGTGGGTGTAGAGGAATTCCTCGATCTCCCGCGGGTACACGTTCTCGCCGCCGCGGATCACCATGTCCTTGATCCGCCCGGTGATGCTCACGTACCCGGATTCGTCCATCACCGCGAGGTCGCCGGTGTGCATCCAGCGGGCGGCGTCGATGACCTCCGCGGTCTTGTCCGGCTGGTCCCAGTAGCCGAGCATCACCGAATAGCCGCGGGTGCACAGCTCGCCCGCCTCGCCGCGCGGCACGGTCAACCCGGTGGCGGGGTCGACGACCTTCACCTCCAGGTGCGGTCCGACGCGGCCCACGGTGGACACCCGGCGCTCCAGCGAATCGTCGGCGCGGGTCTGGGTGGAGACGGGACTGGTCTCGGTCATGCCGTAGCAGATGGCGACCTCGGCCATGCCCATCCGATCGATGACCTGCTTCATCACCTCCGCCGGGCACGGCGATCCGGCCATGATGCCGGTGCGCAGCGAGCCCAGGTCGAAGCCCTCGAAGTCCGGGTGGTCCAGCTCGGCGATGAACATCGTCGGCACCCCGTACAGCGCGGTGCAGCGCTCCGCGGCGACCGCGGCCAGCGCGGTGCCCGGGTCGAAGCCCTCGGACGGGATGACCATCGCCGCGCCGTGGCTGGTGCAGGCCAGGTTGCCCATCACCATCCCGAAGCAGTGGTAGAAGGGCGGCACGATCGCGACCCGGTCCACTTCGGAATACCCGCACAGCTCGCCGACGAAGAACCCGTTGTTGAGGATGTTGTGGTGCGACAGCGTCGCGCCCTTCGGGAAACCGGTGGTGCCCGAGGTGTACTGGATGTTGATCGGATCGTCGGCGCTGAGCCGCGCCTGCGCCGCCGCGAGCCGCGCCGGATCGCCCGCGCGGCCGCGCGCCACCAGCTCCTCCCAGCTCGGGTCGTCGAGCAGCACGACCTGCTCCAGGCCGGGGCACTTCGGCCGCACCTGCTCGATCATCGCGGTGTAGTCGCTGGTCTTGAACCGCTGCGCGGAGATGAGCATCCGGACCCCCGCCTGGCCGAGCACGAACTCCAGCTCGTGCAACCGGTACGACGGGTTGATGTTGACCAGGACCGCGCCGATCTTCGCGGTGGCGTACTGGGTGAGCGTCCACTCGGCGCGGTTCGGCGCCCACACGCCCACCCGGTCGCCCTTGTCGATGCCCGCGTCCAGCAGGCCGAGGGCCAGCGCGTCCACGTCGGCCACGAACTCCCGGTAGGTCCAGCGGCGGCCGCCCGCGTGCTCGACGAGCGCGTCCGAGTCGGGGACGCGGGCGGCGGTGCGGTCCAGGTCGGCGCCGATGGTGTCGCCGAGCAGCGGCACCCCGGAGGTGCCGGAGTCGTAGCTGAGTGCTGGTGTTCCTGCCGTGTCCACAGTGCCCTCCCCGACGCAGACGTGACGCAGGGCACTCATGATTCCGCCCGTCGCGGCGAAAAGTCGAGTGCTCGGCCCCACCCCTTTTCGGCCCCACCCCTTTTCGGCACCGGCCCGCTCCCCCGCGTCCGGCCGTAGGCTCCGGGGGTGCGCATCTACGTCGTGGACTCCTTCACCGAGAACCCGTTCACCGGCAACCCCGCCGGGGTGGTGCTGCTCGACGCGCCCGCCCCCGAGCCCTGGATGCGGTCGGTCGCCGCCGAGATGCGGCACGCCGAGACCGCGTTCGTGGTGCTGGACGGCACCGAACCGAAGCCGCTGCGCTGGTTCACCCCCACCACCGAGGTCGACCTGTGCGGGCACGCGACCCTCGCCGCCGCGCACGTCCTCGGCGGCGACCAGCGGTTCGCCACCCGCAGCGGCGAGCTGACCTGCACCGGCTCCGGGGACGGCTGGATCGGCATGGACTTCCCGGCGAGCGCGCTCAGCCCCGCCGAGCCGCCCGCGGACCTGGCCGCCGCGCTGCCCGGCACCACCGTCGAAGCGGTGCGCGAGACCCCGCAGCGGCTGCTCGTCCGGGTCGCCACGGCCGCCGAGGTGCGCGCCCTCGAACCGGACCTGGCGCGGATCGCCGCCTGGCCCTACCGGGGCGTCGTCGTCACCGCCTCGGGCGACCGGGACGGGGTGGACTTCGTGAGCCGGTTCTTCGCCCCCGCGTCCGGCATCCCGGAGGACCCGGTGACCGGTTCGGCGCACTGCCAGCTCGCCCCCTACTGGGCCGCCGAGCTGGGGCGTTCCGGCGTGGAACTGGTCGGCGAGCAGGCGTCGCCGCGCGGCGGGTTCGTCCGCGCCACCCCGCTGGGCGATCGGGTGGCGCTGCGCGGGCGGGCCGTCACGGTCCTCGAAGGCGAGCTGCGGGTCTAGCTCGGGGAGAACTCAGGGTCACCACCTGGCCACTCGTCCGAGCGGCCGTGCCACGCTGAAGACATGCAATTGCTGCTGAACGTGATCTGGTTGATCTTCGGTGGGCTGTGGCTGGCCCTGGGCTACGCCGTGGCCGGCATCGTCCTGGGCATCACGATCATCGGAATCCCGTTCGCCATCGCCTCGTTCCGGATGGCCAACTTCGCGCTGTGGCCGTTCGGGCGGCGGCTCGTCGACGAGCCCGGCGCGGGCGCGTTCTCCGCGATCGGGAACGTGCTGTGGCTGCTGCTCGCCGGCTGGTGGCTGGCCATCGGGCACATCGTCACCGGCATCGTGCAGTGCATCACCATCATCGGGATCCCGCTGGGCATCGCGAACTTCAAGCTGCTGCCCGTCTCGCTGTTCCCGCTGGGCAAGCGGATCGTCGACTCCGACGACCGGCTGCCCACCCGGGGCTGACCCGCGCCGAGGTGAGCGGGCCGTCCGCCCCGCCGAAAACGGGCGACCGGTCCGCTCCCCCGGAGCGCTTCAGGCCCCGAACGGGTCCGCGGTGTGCCCGACCAGGTCCGCCACGGAATTGATCACCTTGGTGGGGCGGTACGGGAACAGCTCCGCGGTGCTGTCGTCCGAGATCCCGGTCAGCACCAGGATCGTCTGCAGGCCCGACTCCAACCCGGAGCGCACGTCGGTGTCCATCCGGTCACCGATCATCAGCGTGTTCTCCGAGTGCGAACCCAGCGTCCGCAGCGCCGACCGCATCATCAGCGGGTTCGGCTTGCCCACGTAGTACGGCGCCCGCCCGGTGACCCGCTCGATCAGCGCCGCCACCGCACCGGTCGCGGGCAACGTGCCCTCCCGGCTCGGCCCCTTCTCGTCGGGGTTGGTGGCGATGAACCGGGCACCGTTCTCCACCAGGCGGATCGCCTTCGTGATCGCCTCGAAGCTGTAGGTGCGGGTCTCGCCCAGGATCACGTAGTCCGGATCCCGGTCGGTGAGCACGTAGCCGATGTTGTGCAGCGCCGTGGTCAGACCGGACTCGCCGACGACGTGCGCGCTGCCCCCCGGCCGCTGCTTCTCCAGGAACTGGGCCGTGGCCAGCGCCGAGGTCCAGATCGCCGACTCCGGGATGTCCAGGCCGGTGCGGTGCAGCCGCGCGCGCAGGTCGCGCGGGGTGAAGATCGAATTGTTCGTGAACACCATGAACGGCAAGTTCTGCTCGCGGAGCTCGGCCAGGAACCGATCGGCTCCGGGCACCATGTGCTCCTCGTGCACCAGCACGCCGTCCATGTCCATCAAGTACGTCCAGGGCGCTTCCTCAGTCACACCCCAGATGATCCATCGGATACCGGGTGCGTGGCCACTTCGGTCGCCTTAACCACGAAGAACACCAGGTCTCCGATGCCCAGCCGCAGGTCGGCGACCGCCGCGGGCGTCACGTCGGCGGCCAGCACCACCGGCTCCGGCGTCCGCGTCGAGGCCCGCAACCGCACCACGTCACCGCGCGGTTCCAGCGCGTCGACGCGCACCGGCACCGCGTTGCGCGGGCTGCCGTCCGGCCGTTCCCGGTGCACCGCGACCGCCGACGGCGCGAACACGGCCGCCGCGGGTTCTCCCCGCGCCACCTCCACCGACCTACCCGCGATCGCGGTGCCGCCGAAGTCCAGCCCGCTCTCGGTGGCGACACCGGTCAGCAGGTTCAGCCCGGCGATGCGCGCGGTGAACGCGGCCTGCGGGCGGGTCAGCACCTCCCGCGTCGGCCCCTCCTCGATGATCTTCCCGTCCACCAGCACCGCGACCCGGTCCGCCAGCACCACCGCGTCCAGCACGTCGTGCGTGACCAGCACCGTCGGCTGCCGCTGCTCCTGCAGCACCCGGTGCAGCAGGCCGCGCACCGCCGGGGCGGAATCCACGTCCAGCGCCGCCAGCGGCTCGTCCAGCAGCAGCAACCGCGGCGAGGCCGCCAGCGCGCGGGCCAGCGCGATCCGCTGCGCCTGACCGCCGGAGAGCTGCGCCGGGCGCCGGTCCGCGAACTCGGTCGCGTCCACCTCGGACAGCCACCGGCGCGCCGCCTCCCGGGACGCGGACTTCGACGTCCCGGTCGAGCGCGGCCCGAACGCCACGTTCTCCAGCACCGACATCCGCGGGAACAGCAGCGCGTTCTGCGCCAGCAGGCCCACCCCGCGCCGGTGCGTGGGCACGTGCGCGCCGGTCGCCGCGTCGCACCAGACCTGCTCGTCCAGCGCCACCCGGCCGCGCTCCGGCGCCAGCAGGCCGGACAGCACCGACAGCAGGGTCGACTTCCCGGCGCCGTTCGGGCCGAGCACCGCCAGCACCTCGCCCGGGGCCACCGACAGCTCCACGTCCAGCGCGAACTCGGGCCGCGCGAACGCGACCTCGGCGTGCAGACCCGTCACGTCCGTCCCTCCACCGCTCTCGTGCCCGCCACGCCGATCACCAGCAGCGCCAGCACCACCAGCAGCAACGACATCGCCACCGCGGCGTCCACGTCGGACTGCGCGGTGGTGTAGATGGCCAGCGGCAGGGTGCGGGTGGTGCCCTGCAAGCTGCCCGCGAACGTGATCGTCGCGCCGAACTCGCCCAGCGCCCGCGCGAACGTGAGCACCACGCTCGACCCCAGCGCGGGCAGCAGCATCGGCACCGTCACCCGCCGGAACGTCGTCCACGGGCCGGCGCCCAGCGTCGCCGCGACCTGCTCGTAGCGGGCGTCCGCCGAGCGCAGCGCACCCTCCAGGCCCACCACCAGGAACGGCATCGCGACGAACGTCTGCGCCAGCACCACCGCCGCCGTCGTGTAGGGCAGCCGCAGCCCGGCGTCGTCCAGCAGCCCGCCCAGCGGGCCGGTGCGCCCCAGCAGGTACAGCAGCGCCAGCCCGCCGACCACCGGCGGCAGCACCAGCGGCAGCAGCACCACCGCGCGCAGCACCCGCGAACCGCGCAGCCGCGCCCGCGCCAGCACCACCGCCAGCGGGCCGCCGAACACCAGCGACAGCACCGTCGCCACCAGCGAGGTGCGCACCGACAGGTCCAGCGCGTCCAGTGCAGCCTCGCTGGTCAGCAGCTCGGGCAGCCGGGCCGGGTCCACCCTGGTGAGCAGACCCAGCACCGGCAGCACGATCAGCGCCAGCGCCAGCGCGGCGGGAATCCACAGCACGCCCGGTACGGCGACCGGCCGCGCTCCCCCGCCGCGCGCGCGACGCGGGCTCACTCCGAGCCGAAGCCGTGCTCGGTGAGCACCTGCTCGCCCACCGGGCCGCGCACGTAGTCCAGGAACTTCGCGGCCAGCTCCGGTTCCGGCGCGTCCTTCAGCGAGACGATCGGGTAGTCGTTCACCGCCTCGTCCGCCTCCGGGAAGTCCACCCCCTGCACCTGGTCCGCGGCGGAGCGCGCGTCCGTCACGTACACCAGACCGGCGTCCGCCTCACCGGCCGCGACCTTGCGCAGCACCGACTTGACGTCGTTCTCCTCGCTGGCCGGCTTGATGTCCAGGCCCGCGGCCTGCTCCACCGCCGCCGACGCGGAACCGCACGGCACCTCCGGCGCGCACTGCACGACGAGCCTGCCGGGCGCGGTCAGGTCGGCCAGCGCGCCGATGTGGTCCGGGTTGCCCTTCGGCACCGCGATGGTCAGCTTGTTGGTGGCGAACACCTGCGGTTCCCCGCCGGTCACGCCCGCCTTGGTGGCCTTGTCCATGTTCTTGGTGTCCGCGGAGGCGAACACGTCGGCGCGGCGGCCCTGGGTGAGCTGCTCGACCAGCGTGGACGAACCCGCGTAGTCCAGCTGCACCTTCACCCCCGGGTTCTCCGCCTCGAACCGCTCGGCGAGCTGGTCGAACGACTCGGTCAGCGAGGCCGCGGCGAGCACCGTGACGGTGCGCTCGCCCTGCGCCTGCTCACCGCCGCCGGTCGAACACCCGGCCGCTAACAGCGCCAGCCCGGCCAGGGCCGCGACAACTCCACGTCTCACCACGTCAGCCTCCCGGCGTCTCCACCACGACGTTGGTCGATTTGACCACCGCCACCGCCAGCACTCCCGGTTCCAGGCCGAGTTCCCGCACGGCCTCGGTGCTCATCAGCGACACCACCCGGTGCGGGCCGCACTGCAGCTCCACCTGCGACATCACCGTGTCCGAGACGACTTCCGTGACGAGCCCGACGAGCCGGTTGCGGGCCGAGCGGCCGACCCCCGACGGGTCCGGCACGGCGCGCGCCTGGTCCCGGGCGAACCCGGCCAGCACGGCACCGTCCACCACGAGGCGGCCGGAGCCGTCCCGCTCGGTGGCGAGTTGCCCGCCGTCGGCCCAGCGGCGCACGGTGTCGTCGCTGACGCCGAGCAGTCCGGCGGCTTCGGAAATCCGGTAGTGCGGCACAGTCGTGCAGATTACTGCCGCACCTGCGGCCAGGACAGCGCCCACCGGCCGCACCCGCGGGTGCAGGACCGTCCACTGCGGATCCCCGCAGGTCGGGAAACCTGCGCTCCGCTGCGAGAAAGCCGCTCCCGGCGATCGAAATACCCCCGCGAGCAGGGTTAGGGTCGATGGTGTGACCGCAGTGGACCTGGGCATCCCGGCCGTGCGCCCCACGACCGACACGTCGACGCGTCCGGACACCCCGGCACTGGTCGACCGATTCGGCCGCGTGGCCACCGACCTCCGCGTATCCCTGATCGACAAGTGCAACCTGCGCTGCACCTACTGCATGCCCGCCGAGGGGCTGCCGTGGCTGAAGCGGCAGGAGATGCTCGACACCGGCGAGATGATCCGGCTGATCCGGCTCGCCGTCGAGACCCTCGGCGTCACCAACGTGCGGTTCACCGGTGGCGAACCGCTGCTGCGCCAGGACCTGGTCGACATCGTCGCGGCCACCAGCGCGCTGCCGAGCCACCCGAAGACCTCGCTGACCACCAACGGCATCAACCTGCACCGCTACGCGGACGCGCTGGTGGCGGCCGGGCTGGACCGGGTCAACGTCTCGCTGGACACGCTGCGCGCCGAGACCTTCCACGAGCTGACCCGCCGCGACCGGTTCCACGACGTGCTCGACGGGCTCGCCGCGGCGAAGGCGACCGGGCTGGAGCCGGTGAAGGTGAACGCGGTGCTGCTGCGCGGCGTGAACGACGACGAGGCCGGGGACCTGCTGCGCTTCTGTCTGGAGCAGGGCTACCAGCTGCGGTTCATCGAGCAGATGCCGCTGGACCCGCAGCACGGCTGGGACCGCGAGCAGATGATCACCGCGGACGAGATCCTGGAACGGCTCGGCGCCGAGTTCACCCTCACCCCGCACGTCGCCGAGCGCGGTTCGGCGCCCGCGGAGCGCTGGCTGGTGGACGGCGGGCCCGGCACGGTCGGCGTGATCGGCTCGGTGACGCGGCCGTTCTGCGCCGACTGCGACCGCACCCGGCTCACCGCCGACGGGCAGCTGCGGTCCTGCCTGTTCTCCACCTCCGAGACGGACCTGCGCGGCCCGCTGCGCGACGGCGCGGGGGACGAGGAACTCGCCCGGCTGTGGCAGGGGACGATGTGGGCCAAGAAGGCCGGGCACGGGATGGACGACGACGGGTTCGCGCAGCCGTCCCGGCCGATGAGCGCGATCGGAGGCTGACCGCCGTGACTGTGCAGTTCGAAGGTGCTCCCGCCGCGACGGCCGTCCGGGTGCGGTACTTCGCCGGGGCCAGGGCGGCGGCGGGCGTGGCCGAGGAGGTCCTGAGCATCGCGCCGGCCGTGCCGGGGCCGGTGCGGGCGTCGGACGTGGTCGAGGCGGTGCTGGCGGCGCACGACGAGCGGCTGGCCGCAGTGGTGCCCGCCTGCAGCTTCCTGCTCAACGGGGTCGCGCTGCGGGACCGGTCGATCGAGGTCGGCACGGGTGACGAGCTGGACGTGCTGCCGCCGTTCGCGGGTGGCTGAACGCCTGCGGCGATCGAGTTCTCTCCTCATTACTCCGCCCGCGCAGGCGCGCGTGCGCGAATACAACATTCCCCGGCGTGTCTGACACACTCCCCCGAGTGACTTTTCGGTGTGCGATCGAGTGGTCCCGCACCGTCTCCCCGGAGGTGCCGCCGGGACGGTCTCCCGATCTTGGAAAGACCCCGGGACGATCTCGAGCCATCTCCTCCAATCCCTCACCCGGCAGAGGTTCGCCATGACCGAGCGTCACTGCGCTTGATCGCGCAGTGATCGCCGGAAGGCCCGATTCCACGCCTGCCCTGGACTCGATTCAGCCCGCTCGCGAGATGACATCCGGTCGACGACGAGGTTGCGAGGCCACTGATGTGGTGAGCCACGCCTCACCGACGGTGATCGATCTCGGCCCGGAAACGACTTGATAACGACGCCCTGATCAGCGAAAACGATCGAGATCGGACACCCCTGAGCCATCGTTACTGTGACTAGCGTCACATATGCTCAGATTTCCGCTTCGGCGATCGGTTACGTAGTGTCGCTCTCCGGTCGGCCCCGAACCGATCAGCAAGGACCACGGAAGCCCGCAGCGCCGAACCCTGTCCGGCGGGCTTCCCACCCCCGAACGAACACACCGGACAGGGGCGGGGGAACCACCACTGGGCGCCCCGAACGCCCTAGGGGTGAAGCCGGCTCCCGAGCCGGCCGGGCTGCCTCTCAGCCCGAACCCGACAGCTCACCTCGCAAGCGCGGCAGGAGAGGGAACATGACTCGCTACGAAGGCAAGCACCGGAAACCTTCCACCGCCGGTATCGCTCGCAACGCCGCCAGACTCGCCATCGCAGGTGCCGTGGTCGCCGCCCCGATCGCGGTCGCGGCCCCCGCGAACGCCGCGGACTGGGACCAGCTCGCGCAGTGCGAGAGCAGCGGCAACTGGAGCGCGAACACCGGCAACGGCTTCTCCGGCGGCCTCCAGTTCACCCCGTCGACCTGGGCGGCCTACGGCGGCACGCAGTACGCGTCGAACGCCAAGGACGCCAGCCGTGAAGAGCAGATCGCGGTCGCCGAGAAGGTCCTCGCTTCGCAGGGCCCCGGCGCCTGGCCGGGCTGCACCTCGAAGACCAGCTGGACCAGCGGCAGCACCAGCGGTGGGTCCAGCTCCGCTTCCGAGAAGAGCTCCTCCTCGTCGTCGAAGAAGAGCTCGAAGAGCACCACCAGCACCAAGAAGAAGTCGACCGTCAAGTCGAACGGCGCCGACTACACGGTGCAGGCCGGTGACACCCTGGGCAAGATCGCCAGCCAGTACGGCGTGGACTACCAGGACATCTTCGAGCGCAACAGCGGCGTGCTGAGCGACCCGAACCTGATCTTCCCGGGCCAGCAGCTCGACATCAAGTGATCGACCGGCCAGGTCGTCGACCTGGCGCGGAGTCGACCGCCCGGCTCGTTCCCCCGTGCGAGCCGGCGCGACTCCCCTCTCGGGCCCCTGCCGCCTCCCCCAGCGGCAGGGGCCCGTTCTTCTTCCCGAGCCCGACGCCGCCGCGAGACCCGATCGTCACCTCGCCGAGATCTGAATGCATCCGGCGCGCCCTGAGAGCGCCGTCAACGAGATCAACGGGCGTTCCCGCCCTTCCCCCGAGATCCGGCACGTCCGACAGCGCAGAGACGATCTCAGCGGCGATCGCCGGAGCGAGGCTCCGAATGTCGAGGCTCCGGATCAGGGGCAGTTGACCCATTCCTCCGAGGCGTCGGTGAAGACCTGGCGCTTCCAGATCGGCAGCCTGCGCTTCACCTCGTCCACCAGCTCCGCGCACACCGCGAACGCCTCCTTGCGGTGCTCGGCCGCGACGGCGCAGGCCAGCGCCACATCGCCGATGCCCAGGTGCCCGATCCGGTGCGCCACGGCCAGGCCGCGCACGCCCTCGTAGCGGGCGGCGAGCTCGGCGGCGACCTCGCGGATCACCTCGTCCGCGCTGGGGTGCCCGACGTACTCGAGCTCGGTGACGCCGCGGCCGCCGTCGTGGTCGCGCACCACGCCGCCGAAGGTGACGACCGCGCCCGCGGCCCGGTCCTGCACCAGCCGCTCCAGCTCGGTGACGTCCAGCGGCCGGTCGACGACCTCGGCGCGCAGCACCTCGGCCGGCGCGGTCCGCACCGGTGCGGCGTGCGCGTGCGGCACCCCGCCGCCCGGCGCGTGGTCCCCGCCGTCGAGCTGGTCCAGCGCGTGGTCCAGCACCCCGTCCAGCACGCCGAGCCCATCGGCGACCCCGCCGCGGGACCCCGGCAGATTCACCACCAGCGTCCGCCCGGCCACTCCGGCCAGCCCGCGGGACAGCACCGCCGTCGGCACCTCCGGCAGCCCGGCGGCGCGGATCGCATCGGCCAGGCCGGGCACGGGACGGTCGAGGACCTCGGCGGTGACCTCGGGCGTGCGGTCCGTCGGGTTGATCCCGGTGCCGCCGGTGGTGATCACCACCGCGACCTCGGCGGCCACCGCCGCGCGCAGCGCCGCACCGACCGGCTCACCGTCCGGGACGACCTGCGGTTCGCCGACCTGGAACCCGCGTTCGCGCAGCCACTCGACGATGATCGGACCGGTGCGGTCGGTGTACACGCCTGCGGCGGCGCGGTTCGACGCGGCCACGACTCGAGCGGTGCGGGTCGGCATGGGCGGAGCTCCTCGCGTGCTGAGCGGATCGTGCGGCGGCCGGGTCGTGCACCGGACGGCGGACTCGCGGGCCGGGTGGATCGCGGACCGGTCGGGACCCGGCGGGGCGACCGCGGATCCACGTCGTGGTCCAGCGTACGAGCAGCCGCCGGGCCGCGGCCGATCAGTCCTCGCGAACCCAGGTGCCCGTCTTGCCGCCTTCCTTGCGCTCCACCCGGACCGCGTCGAGCACGGCGGCCGGATCGACCGCTTTGATCATGTCGTGCAGCGCGAGCCCGGCGCCGGTGACGGCGGTGAGCGCCTCCATCTCGACACCGGTGCGGTCGGTGGTGCGCACGGTCGCGGTGATCCGCACCTCGGCATCGCCCAGGTCGAGCTGCACCTGCACCCCGGACAGCGCGATCGGGTGGCACAGCGGGACGAGGTCCGGGGTGCGCTTGGCGGCCATGATCCCGGCGATCCGCGCGGTGGCGAGCGCATCGCCCTTGGGCAGGCCGTCCCGGCGGACCAGCGCGAGGACCTCCGCGGTGGTGCGCACGACGCCGGTGGCGACGGCGGTGCGCGCGGTGACCTGCTTCTCGGAGACGTCGACCATGCGGGCCGCGCCCGACTCGTCCACGTGCGTCAACTCGTCCTGCGCCATACCGCGAACTCTAGTCCGCGCGGTGGGCGGCCCGTCCGGCCAGTGCACTCGGCCGGACGGGCCGCTCACCTGCGGCGCGGGATCAGAAGTCGAGGTCCTCGGCCATGGACCACGGCATGGAGGAGCCGCCCGGCGAGGGCTGCTCGGTGCGGCTCGCGATCGCGGCCTTGCGCACCGCTTCGGCAACGGCGGGGGCGACGTTGCTGTCGAAGACGCTCGGCACGATGAACGACGGGTTGACCCGCTCCTCGCCGTCCACCACGTCCGCGATGGCGTTCGAGGCGGCGATCATCATCTCGTCGGTGATCTCGTGCGCGTGCGCGTCGAGCAGCCCGCGGAAGAAACCGGGGAACGCGAGCACGTTGTTGATCTGGTTCGGGTAGTCGCTGCGCCCGGTGGCGACGACCTTGGCGTGCTGCTGGGCTTCCAGCGGGTCGATCTCCGGGTCCGGGTTGGCCAGCGCGAACACGATCGCGTCCTCGTTCATGGTGGCCACGTCGTCGCTGCTGAGCAGGTTCGGCGCGGAGACGCCGATGAACACGTCCGCCCCGTTCACCGCGTCGGACAGCGTGCCGGTGCGGCCCTCGGAGTTGGTGCCCGCGGCGATGGAGCGGAGGTTCTCGTCCTCGTCGCCGCGGCCGCCGTGCACGATCCCGTCGATGTCCACGGCGATGATGTCCGCAGGCGACTTGCGCTGCAGCAGCCGGATGATCGCCGAGCCCGCCGCGCCGACGCCGCAGACCACGATCCGCACGTCCTCGATGTTCTTGCCGACGACGCGCAGCGCGTTGCGCAGCGCACCCAGCACCACGATGGCGGTGCCGTGCTGGTCGTCGTGGAACACCGGGATGTTCAGCTTGTCCCGCAGCCGCGCCTCGATCTCGAAGCAGCGCGGCGCGGCGATGTCCTCGAGGTTGATGCCGCCGTAGACGGGCGCGATGAGCTCGACCGCGCGGATGATCTCCTCGGTGTCCTGGGTGTCCAGGCACACCGGCCAGGCGTTGACGCCGGCGAACTTCTTGAACAGCGCCGCCTTGCCCTCCATCACGGGCAGCGCGGCCTCCGGCCCGATGTTGCCGAGGCCGAGGACGGCGGAGCCGTCGGTGACCACGGCGACCGAGTTCCGCTTGATGGTGAGGCGCCGGGCGTCCTCCGGGTTCTCCGCGATCGCCGTGCACACCCGGGCCACGCCCGGCGTGTAGGCGCGGGAGAGGTCGTCGCGGTTGGCCAGCGCCACCCGCGAGCTCACCTCGATCTTCCCGCCGAGGTGCACCAGGAACGTCCGGTCCGAGATCTTGCGGACCTTCACGCCGGGCAGCTCGCCGAGCCGGTCGGTGATGTCGCTGGCGTGGTCGGCGGACAGCGCGTTGCAGGTGATGTCCACGACGATGCGATCGGTGTGCGATTCGACGACGTCGAACGCGGTGATGACGCCGCCGGAACGCCCCACGGCGCTGGCGAGGTCACCCGCGGCGCTCGCGGACGGCGGCGCCTCCACTCGGACCGTGATCGAATAGCCCGGACCTGGAACCGGCATGGCGACACCCCTGTCGTGAAGTTTCGACTCGAGCGCCGGGCCTATGCACAGAACTCAGGTCTCAGGCAAGATCCAACACCCACCAAAGCCATTGAACTTCACCCGGCTGAGAAAAAGCCTAGAACTTTCTCCGGTGTGATCGATATCCGGCACCGTTACCGACGAGTCGGCCTTGACAACCGGCCCGGAACGCACGTCGGCCCCGGGTCCGCTGGGGACACCGGGGCCGGGGCGGCGCGGCGGGGCCGCTACTCGCCGGACGTCACTTGTTGAGCTCGGTGACGGGGTGCTCGTACGGGAACGTGCCCTCGTCGAAGGGGAAGGTGACGTCGCCGAACGGGGACAGCGCGCCCTGCTTGTCGGCGACCAGCTCGCTGACCGGGTGCTCGCCGTCGCCGACGTGCGGCCACGTCGGGTCGATGCGGTCCTTCTTCGCGTTGCCACCGGCCACGGTCATCCTCCGGAAAGTCGGGTGGGCGTACGCGCACCAGTTTGCCCGATCGGGTGGCCAGGGCGAACCCCGGCCCGCCGGATGCGGTGCGGATCATCGCCCGAGGTCGGGGCGCGTGCGCGTTCGACCACGATCCGGACGGGTGCGCAGGGCCGACTCGGTATCGTGGCGGGGATGGCTTCTCTCGCGGACTTCCTGCGCGCACGCGGCGACGAGGAACTCACGGATCTGCTGCGCACGCGGCCCGATCTGGCCACTCCTCCGCCCGCGGACACCTCCGTGCTGGCCACCCGCGCGGGGGTGCGCTCCTCGGTGGCCAGGGCGTGCGAGGACCTGGACGCGTTCGCGCTGTCCACCTTGGAGGCGCTGGTGCTGCTGAACGCGGACGCCGCGCCGGTCGGGCTGGACGCGGTGGCCGAGCTGCTCGGCGCGGACGTCACCCCGCAGCAGGCCCGCCGCTCGGTGTCGGAGCTGCGCCGCCGGGCGCTGGCCTGGGGCGAGGACGACGAGCTCGCGGTGGTGCCGACCGCGCGGGAGTCGCTGCCCGCGTTCCCCGCCGGGCTGGGCCGCCCGGCCGACGGCCTCACCGTCGAGGACGCCCGCGCCGCGCTCGCCGACCTGGACGAGCCGGAACGGGACCTGGTGGGCAAGCTCGCCGGGCCGAAACCGATCGGGCGCACCAAGGACGCGGCGCGCGGGGCCACCGACGAGGCGGCCACCCCGGTGCAGCGGCTGCTGGCGAAGGGCCTGCTGCTGCGCCGCGACGACGAGACCGTGGAACTGCCGCGGCAGCTGGCGTTCGCGATCCGCGGCGACCACCCGATGGGGCCGGTGGAGCCGGTGGAGCCGCTGCTGGACCTCGCCGCGCACGATCAGTCCACAGTGGATTCTACTGCGGCCGGTGAAGTGCTGGAACTGCTGCGGCACCTGGAATCCCTGCTGCACCTGTGGAGCGAGGACCCACCGGACGTGCTGCGCTCCGGCGGCATCGGGGTGCGCGACATCCGCCGGGCCGCGAAGGCGCTGGACGTCGACGAGGCGCGGGTGTCGCTGCTCGCGGAACTCGCGGCGACCACGAACCTGATCACCTCCGCCGAAGGCGCGGCCCCCGACTGGTCGCTCACCTACGGCGCCGACACCTGGCTGGCGTCCGGACCGGAGCAGCGCTGGGCACCGCTGGCGAAGGGCTGGCTGGACCTGCCCCGGCTCCCCGGCCTGGTCGGGAGCCGGGACGAGAAGGACCGGCTGCTCGGCACGCTGTCCGACGAGCTGCGCCGGGTGACCGCGCCGCGCGACCGGCTGCGCGTGCTGGGCGTCCTCGACGAGCTCCCCGGCGGGCACGGGGTGCGCAGCGCGGAGGACGTGGCGGCGCTGCTGGCCTGGCGCGCCCCGCGCCGCGGCGGGCGGATGCGGGACGACCTGGTGCGCTGGACGTTGCAGGAGGCGACCGCGCTGGGCATCGTCGCGCTCGGCGCGCTGTCCGGCGCGGGCCGGGCGGTGCTGTTCGACGGGCCCGGTGCCGCCGCGCAGGTGCTCACCTCGGCGTTGCCGGAACCGCTGGACCACGTGCTGGTGCAGGCCGACCTGACCGTGGTGGCGCCGGGCCGCCTCGAACCGGACCTGGCCGCGGACATGAAGCTGGTCGCCGACGTCGAATCGGCGGGCAGCGCCACCGTGTACCGGGTGGGCGAGAGCAGCGTGCGCCGCGCGCTGGACGCGGGCCGCACCGCCGACGAGCTGCACGCCCTGTTCCGGGACCGCTCCCGCACCCCGATCCCGCAGGGCCTGACCTACCTGATCGACGACGTGGCGCGCAGGCACGGCAGGCTTCGCGCCGGCACCGCATCGGCCTTCCTCCGCTGCGACGATCCCGTGCTGCTGGCCGAAGTGCTGGCCAGCCCGGGCGTGGGCGAGCTGGAGCTGCGCCGCATCGCACCGACCGTGCTGGTGAGCCCGCTGCCGCTGGTGGAGGTGCTGGATGGCCTGCGCGCCGCCGGGTTCACCCCCGCCGCCGAAGGACCCGACGGGCAGATCCTGGACCTGCGCGCCGAAGGCCACCGGTCCCGCGGCCGGATCCGCACCACGCAGCCGCCCGCGCTGCCCGCTCCGCCGGGGGACGAGCAGCTGGCGGAGATCGTGGCGCAGCTGCGGTCCGGGGACCGCGCCGGATCGGTGCGCCGCGGCAGCGCGATGCGCCCCGAACGCGGCAGGCCCAGCGCGGACGCCACCTTGCAGCTGCTGCGCGATGCCGCGGTGCAGCAGCGCAGCGTGTGGCTCGGCTTCGTGAACTCGAACGGCGTCGCCAGCCAGGTCGTGGTGCAGCCGGTCAGCGTCGGCGGCGGCGTCCTGCAAGGCGTGGACCGCGGCAGCGGCGAGCCGGGCCGATTCCCGTTGCACCGCATCACATCGGTGGCGGTCGTGGAGGACTGAGCACTCCCGGACGTCCGACCGGCGCGGCAGGTAGGCCGGAACCGGAGGGCCGCTGGGCGGTGCGAGAGGCGGTGTGGCGCAGGTCCCCGAGGCCGGGAATCCCGGCCACCCGCGCGCTGCTACCGCGAAGAACCGGCGCGCCGACGGCGCCGGACCGGAGAGCGCGCCCGCGCACGGCGCGCCGCTCGGTTCTCCTGGAGCGCGGCCTCCCTCCCCAGAGGGCCGCTGCTCCGGGACGTCAGCCCTTGGCTTGGGACTGGGACGCGGGCATCGCGAGGCGCTGCCGCATCGCGTGCTCCACCAGCGTGATCAACGCCTGCTTGGTGGACTGCCGGTTGCGGGCGTCGCAGGAGATCATCGGCACCGACTTGTCGATCGTCAGCGCCTCCCGCACGTCCTCCATGTTGTGGTGCAACATGCCGTCGAACGTGTTGACCGCGACGACGTACGGCAGCTGCCGGTCGTCGAAGAAGTCGATCGACGCGAACGCGTCCGCGAGCCGGCGGGTGTCCACCAGCACGATGGCACCGATCGCGCCCTTCACCAGGTCGTCCCACATGAACCAGAACCGGTGCTGCCCGGGCGTGCCGAACAGGTACAGGATCAGGTCGGAGTCGAGCGAGACCCGGCCGAAGTCCATCGCGACCGTGGTGGTGACCTTCCCGGGCGTCGAGCTGAGGTCGTCGACCCCCACGCTCGCCTCGGTCATCACCGCTTCGGTGGTCAGCGGCATGATCTCGGAGACCGAGCCGACGAAGGTCGTCTTCCCGACGCCGAAACCACCGGCGACGACGATCTTGGTCGAGGTCTTGCCGCTGCTTTGATTGTTCATGATCGCCCGGGGATCAGAGCTTCCGGAGGCCACTGAGCACCCTCTCCAAGAATTCCATCGACGGTCCGTCTCCCACGACCATGCCGTTCTCGTGAATGAGGACCAGGCCGAGTCCGGCCATGTCACCGATCAACACCCGCACCACGCCGAGAGGCAGCCGCAGATGGGCGGCGACCTCGGCGACCGACCTGGCCTCCACGCAGAGCCCGCAGATCGAGCGGTGCTCAGGCGTCGCCGGGTTGCTTTGCCCCCGGCCGCGCTCGCTGGTGGAGACCAGCGTCTCGATGGCAAGATCATAATCGGTACGCGTGCGGCCCCTCGTGCGGGCATAGGGTCGCACCAGGGAGCCCGTTTCCTGCATCTCCCCGTGATCCACCGGACCACCGGGAATGGCCGGCATCGATCCGGAGATCGACGGCAGCGAACCCGACACGGGCGGCATCGACTGCGACAGCGACGGCATCGAGCCCGACGGCGGACCGCCGTCGTAGCGCCCCTGCCCGCGCGTGCCCGCCTGCGAGTCCCACCCGGAGCGGTCCCGGCCCTGGCCGGACCCCGGCTGGCTGTGCCCGTACGGGACGTCCAGCGGTGAGCCGTGCTCCGGGTTCGGCACCGAGCCGGAGGACACCGACGGCATCGAGGACGACGACATGCCGGAACCGAACAGGTCGGCACCGGGCCCGCCGAACAGCGCGCGGCTGTAGTCGGACCCGCTCGACGAGCCCGGCCACGAGTCCGGTTGACCACCGCGCGGGTCGTCGAGGAAGTCGTCCTGCCAGGAGTCCGCGCCGCCGTGCCGGTTGTACGCCCGGAACGGGTCGCCGTCCCAGTTCGGGTCGGGACCCGAGGTCATGGCGAACCCCCCTCACACGTCGCCGAATAGCACGGCACGGCGAGCGTCATCGCCGGACCATGCCCTGCAGCTGCGCGCGGAGCTCCGGCGTCAGCTGCTTGCCGACCCGCTCCACGAGCAGGGTCATCTCGTAGGCGACCAGGCCGATGTCGGCGTTCGGGGCCGCCAGCACCGCGAGGCACGACCCGTCGCTGATGGACATCAGGAACAGGTAGCCCTGCTCCATCTCCACCACGGTCTGCGTGACGTCGCCTGCCTCGAAGCAGCGCGCCGCGCCCTGGGTGAGGCTGACCAGGCCGGAGGCGACCGCGGACAGCTGCTCGGCGCGATCCCGCGGCAGGCCCTGCGAACCTGCCAGCAGCAGGCCGTCCGCGGAGACCACGACGGAGTGCGCGACGCCGGGAACCCGGCGCACGAAATCGGTGATCAGCCAACTGAAGCTGTTCTGGCTCATGGGTTGCTGGACGGACCCGGTCACTCCTGCTCCTCGGGACGGCTCGGGGTCGAGCGGGGCGGTTCGGTCGAGACTGGTTCTGCCTTTGCGTGCCTACCACGCCGGACGCCGCTCTGGAAGTTCGACATCCGTCCGCGGACGGCATCGGCCGAGCGCGGCGCGGCGGGTTTCACGGGTGCTGGAGACTGCGAACGAGGTGCGGCAGAGCCCGGCACCAGGTTCGACTTGGGAACCCGCTTGGGCAGCCCGGCGGCAGTGGTCTCCTGGGTTTGGCGGGTTTGCGCCACCAGTGCTTCGGCGGCCTGCCAGCCCACATCCGCCGAACCCCAGCCCGGGTCGTGCGGCCCGGCCAGGATGTGCCCGCCGGTGTCCGCGGAGCCATCGCTCCCGACACCGATCGAGCCGGTCGTGTCGAGCGGGTCCGAACCGGACAGCGGTTCGGCCTGCTGCTGTTCCTCCGCCTCCCGGCGGGCCTTGCGGCGGCCGATGGCCGGCGCCGGGTCCTCGGGGACGTCCGGGGTGTCCGCGGCCTCCGATTCGAGCGGCATCGAACCGGCGCTGGGGGCGGTGGCCTCCGGGGTCGGTTGGTCGCTGCCCTCGCGGAACCACTGCGACAGCACCGCCTCGTAGATCGGCAACCGCTCGGTCGGAGCGTCGTCGCCTTCGCGGCGGGCCTGGTGCGCGTAGCCCAGCGGCGGCGGAGTCGTCCCGGCGCCGTTCGAGGCCGGGGCCGGTTCCGGTTCCGCCGGAGCGCCCGCGCCCCAGTCGAAGTCGTCCGGGGGGAGGCTGATCTGCTGGGTCTTCTCCGCCTCGAACGGGCTGTGGAAGAGGTCTTGCGGTCCGCTGCCGACCCGGCCCAACGTCGTCGTCACGTCCTCACCGAGCTGCGGCGCGTCCAGGCCGGGCGGGGTGCCGCACTGGCCGTCGAAGTCCGGATCGCGGGTCTCCTCGTCCGGCCAGACCTCGGAGGTCTGCTCGGCGCGGTTCGCGGCCGGGCGGGAGGCCTGCGGTTCGACGTCGCGGATGGCGGCCTGCTCGGCGGTGTGCCAGCGCGGCACGTCGGTGACGCCGAACGCGTCGCCGGTCGCCACGCGGAACGAGTAGTCGCCGGGCTCCGATTCCTCGGCGGCCTGCTGCTCCTCGTCGGCGTCCTGCCAGTCGACCTCCTGCTGTTCGACCTCCGGGTGCCGGGCGGCGGCCGGTTCGGGCTCCGGCTCCGCGGCGGGCGCCTCGAAGTCGAGGTCGGTCACCGGGTCGTCGTCCTCGGTGACCCACACCGGGGAGACGTGCGTCTTCTCGATGCCGCCGTGCCCGTTGACCGCCGCCTGGGAGCCGGACCGCTCGGTGGGCCGCTCCGGTTCCGCCGGGTCCACCGGGGTCAGCTGCGTGGACGAGTCGGTGGGGCGCCCGTTCGCGGCCGCACCGCCGAACGCGGCGGCCAGACCCAGGTTCGTGCCGGTGTCTCCCGAGTCCCGGTCGTCCGCGGCGACCCGCTGCACGTCGGGCATCGGGCGCGGGCCGTCCGGGGTCAGCTGCACCACGAACTCGCCGGAGACCCGGACGCTGGCGGTGACGCCGCCTTCCAGGTCGCCGTTGTTGCGCAGGTCCACCCGGATGTCGTGGCGGCGGGCCAGCTGCCCGACCACGTACAGGCCCATCCGGCGGGACACGGCGACGTCGATCTCCGGCGGCCGGGTGAGCCGCTCGTTGATCTCGCCGAGCTCGGCGGCGTCGATGCCGACACCGCGGTCCCGGATCTCCAGCACCAGTTCCTGCCTGCGGTAGGCGGTGCGGACGGTGACCTCGGTGTCCGGGTTGGAGAACACCGTGGCGTTCTCCAGCAGCTCCGCCACCAGGTGCACGAAGTCGTTGACCACGCGGCCCTGGATGCCCAGTTCCGGGGAGTCGGCGACCGAGACGCGGGTGTACTGCTCCACCTCGGAGACGGCGGCGCCGACGACCTCGGTCAGCGGCACCGGCTGCATCATCCGGCGGGTGAGGTCGGTACCGCCGAGGATCAGGAGGTTCTCGTTGTTCCGGCGCATGCGGGTCGCCAGGTGGTCCAGCTCGAACAGGCTGGAGAGCTGGTCCGGGTCCTGCTCGTCCTGCTCCAGCCGGTCGATCAGGGACAGCTGCCGCTGCACCAGGGTCTGGCTCCGGCGGGCCAGGTTCACGAACAGGTCGTTGACGTTGTTCCGCAGCAGCGCCTGCTCGGACGCCAGCCGCAGCGCCTGCGAGTGCACCGCGTCGAACGAGCGGGCGACCTTGCCGATCTCCTCCCGGCTGTAGACCGGGATCGGCTCGATCTGCGCGAGACCGCCACCACCGCCGGTGCCGGACTCGTTCAGGATCGCCCGGACCGCCTCCGGCAGCCCGCGGTCGGCCACGTCCAGCGCCGAGCGGCGCAGCGTGCGCAGCGAACCCAGCAGGGAGCGGGCCACGACCAGGGCGATCGCCACCGCGACGATCAGGGCGAGCAGCGTCGCCACGCTGATCGCGATGGTGCGCTGCTGGGCGCCGGCCGCGGCGTCGTCGGCCGCGGCGTCCAGGCTGTCGTGCAGCTTGCCGCCGACCTGGTCGATCAGATCGACGCTGGTGTTCGCGACCTTGTCCCACTCCTGCGCGTCCAGCGAGTTCAGCGGCTGGCCGCCGCTGTCGAAGGCGAGCGCGCTCTGCGACATGCTGTTCGCGCGGTCGACGTCGGCGCCGGTGACGCTGTCCGCGTAGAGCTGCCGCTGGGGTTCGGTCGCGACCGCGTTGAAGTCGCTGATCGCGGTCTCGATCCGCGCTTCGGCGGCCAGCAGCTCCCGGTTCTGGTCGGTGCGGAACTGGCCGGCCCGGATCGCGTCGTTGAGCAGCGCGGCGCGCAGCGAGGCGGCCTCCTGCGCGTCGGCGATCGCGTTCGTGGCCAGCGTGAGGCGCAGCAGGTTCGAGTCACCGATGTTGCTGACGCCCTGCTGACCGAGGTCGAGCAGGGAGTCGATGCTCTGGCTGTAGGTGCGCAGCACGCCTTCCGGCGGGTACTGGGTGTTGTCCACCGAGTCGCGGAGGCTGGCGAGCCGGTCGCTCAGGTTGTTCGCGGCGACGCGGTACTCGGCGGCGATCGACTCGTCGTTGCTGCCGATCTGGTCCTTGAACTCGGCCAGCTCGGTGTCGACCTTGCCGCGGGTCTCGTCCATCGGCGCCTTGTCCCCGGAACGGCCGCTCGCGACGTACGAGACCGAGAGGTCCCGTTCGCGCTGCAGCTGGTGGGTCAAGTCGTCGGCGGCCCGCTGCAGGTTCACCTGCTGGTGGGTCTGGTCGAGCAGGCGGGCTTCGCTCACGCCGTCGTAGACGTGCAGACCGCCGAACACGATCGCGCTCAACAGCGGGATCAGCAGGACGGCCAACAGCTTGGTGCGCAGTCGCCAGTTGCTCAGTCGCCAGTCGCCGGGACCGCTGTCCTGGCCGCTCCGGAGCTGGGCGGAACCCATGCTCAGCGCAGCGCCCTGACTTTCGGTGCCGAGCGACTGACCTTCGGTGCCGAGCGCCTCGCCCATGTGGTGGATACCGGCGTCCGCCTGCTCCGTGCGGCTCAGGCGCTCGCGACCTGTGTCTCCTCGGGCCACTCCAGGCTTCCTCTTCCGACAGCAGCGGAGGCTCGCACCGCTCACGAAAAATCTACACTTGCACCGTGCTCCGGACCGAACCCGCAGTTCAGCGGGCCGATTCTGGACACGAGGCGCGACCTGGCACTCGTTGTGACGGTACCGGGACGCCTCGCGTTCCAGCGCAGCACAGAGTACTTGCGACGACCGTCGACGGGGAAGTGGGTAAGGCCACGGAAGGTAACGTAACCGGCTGCGACTTTCACTCCAAAGAGGAGAGTCGGCAGTGTTGATTTTGCCCGTCACTCACCGTGTCCGCCGGGCGCTTCGAAAATCCGAAACGCCCGACCTACCACCCGTTCGGGCTATCACCTAGGCTCACCACCGGCTCTGCGGCCCCGTGGGTCCTGGTCGACGACGACCACGTCGAGCGACCGTCCGACAAGTACTGGGAGCACCTTAGAGCCGCGCTCGACACCACCGTCGCCTGGGTGATCATCATCGTTCCGACCAGCGACGACGGTGGCGGTGTGGACCGTTCGCAGCACCCGGTTGGGCCACCTCGCCGACCGCCGCACGGACACGCACCGCGACCCCGGAAACCCACGCCGTCCACGCGAGGAGAAGCAGTCAGGATGCGCACCGCCGCCGGCCGCGACCCCGGCCCCCGCCACGACCCCGGCGCACCACCGAAGAGGAGCTGACCGGTGGCCCGACTCGCTCGCGGCCTGGCCGGGCTGGCCGGTCTGCTGGTGGTGTGGGAGCTGTGCTGCGCGTTCGGCCTGCTCGACGCCCGGTTCGTGCCGCCGCCCTCGGTCGTGGGCCCGCGCATCGTCGAACTGCTCGGCGCCGACGCCGACTTCGCCCTCGACACCATCGCGACGGTCCTGACCTTCCTCATCGCGCTCGTGCTGGCCGCGGTCATCGCGATCCCGCTCGGCCTGCTGCTGGGCAGCGTGCGGCCCGCCCGCGTCGCCGGGCTCACCGTGGTCGAGTTCCTGCGCCCGCTGCCCGCGGTGGCGCTGCTGCCGCTGTTCATGCTGCTGCTCGGCTCCGGGCCGGAAACCAAGATCACGCTGGCCACCTACGCCGCGCTCTGGCCGATCCTGTTCAACACGATGTACGCGCTGGACGAGATGGACCCGCTCTACACCGACATCGCGCGGTCCTTCGGGTTCGGCAAGGTGCGCACCATGTTCACCGTGGCGCTGCCGCACGCGGCGCCGTTCATCGCCACCGGCATCCGCATCTCCGCGTCGATCGCGCTGGTCGTGGTGGTCGTCGTCGAGCTCATCGCGGGCGGGGCGCGCGGCGTCGGCACGTTCATCCTCGAAGCCAGCAGCGGCGGCGGGCAGATGGACCTGGTGCTGGCCGGAACCGTGATCGTCGGCGCCATCGGATATCTGATCAACTCCGGGCTGCAGCAGCTGCAGCGCAGGCTGTTCGGCTGGACCGCGAGCCGGGAGGAACTGTGACGGCACAACGGACCGAACCGACCACCGCCCCGGTCGCCGGCGTGCGGAACTTCCTGGGCAAGTGGGGTCTGCTGCTGGTCCTGCTCGTGCTGTGGGAGCTCGCCACCCGCGCCGCGGGCAACGTGTACTTCATGCCGCCGACCGAGATCGTCGCGCACGCCTGGCAGCTCTGGCTGACCGGCCCGGCATCTCGGTTGTGGCTCACCGACGCGGTGTTCCGCGACGTGCTGCCCAGCCTCGGCAGGCTGTTCGGCGGCTGGCTGATCTCCGGCGCGCTCGGTGTCGTCCTCGGCATCGCGCTCGGCCGCTCCCGCACGGCCGCCGAGTACGTCGGGCCGCTGCTGGACTTCTTCCGCTCGCTGCCCACCCCGGCGCTGGTGCCGCTGTTCCTGGTGCTGTTCAGCCTGGGCACGCCGATGCAGCTGGCCACGATCGTCTTCGGCACCGTGTTCACGGTGGTGCTCAACACCGCCGACGGCGCGGCCTCGGTGGACTCCGTCAAGGAGCAGACCGCGCTGGCGTTCCGGATCGGCCGGTGGGACTGGTGGACCCGGATCGTGCTGCCCGCCGCCGCGCCGAAGATCTTCGCCGGGCTGCGGGTCAGCCTCTCGCAGGCGCTGATCCTGATGGTCGTCTCCGAGATGGTGGGCGCCAGCAGCGGACTCGGCTTCCAGCTGGTCAACGCCCAGCAGCAGTTCGAGTTCGCCGACCTGTGGGCCGGGATCGTGCTGCTGGCGCTGCTGGGATACCTGCTCAACTCCGGCCTGCTCGCGGTGCAGCGGCGCGCGCTGAGCTGGCAGCAACGCTCCGACCAGCCCGCTCAAGCGAAAGGATGACCCGTGAGCACGATGCTGGAAGTGACCGGGCTCGGGCACACCTACCCCGGCAAGCAGCGGCACGTCGCCATCGAGGAGCTGGGCTTCACCGTCCGCACCGGTGAGCTGGCCTGCATCGTCGGCCCGTCCGGCTGCGGCAAGTCGACGCTGCTGCGGCTGGTCGGCGGGTTGCAGCGCCCCACCTCGGGGCGCGTCGAGCTGCACGGCACCGAGATCGACGGGGTCCCGGAGGACCTCGCCGTGGTGTTCCAGGACTACGGCCGCTCGCTGTTCCCGTGGCTGACCGTCCGCGGCAACGTGGAGTTCCCGCTGCGCACGCGCTCGGTGAACCGGCGCGAGCGGGCCGAGGAGGCGCTGGCCCAGGTCGGGCTCGCGGACGCGGCGAAGAAGTACCCGTGGCAGCTCTCCGGCGGCATGCAGCAGCGGGTCGCGATCGCCCGCGCGCTGGCCACCCGCCCCGCGCTGCTGCTGATGGACGAGCCGTTCGCGTCCGTCGACGCGCAGACCCGGTTCGAGCTGGAGGACCTGCTGCTGTCGGTGCGCGAGCAGCACGGCAGCACGATCCTGCTGGTCACGCACGACATCGACGAGAGCATCTACCTGGGCGACCGGGTGCTGGTGCTGTCCAAGTCGCCCGCGACCGTGGTGGCGGAGCTGGACGTGCCGCTGGGTTCGCGGCGGGACCAGATCAGCACCCGCGCCTCGGCGGAGTTCGTGCAGCTGCGCAGCCAGGTGGCCCGGCTGCTGCACTCGCCGGGGGCGCAGGAGACCGCGGAGATCGCCGCCCAAGAGGGCTGAGGCTCCCCCGCACGCGCACCCGCGGCCCGCGATCCGGCACTCGTGCCGGGCGCGGGCCGCGGTCTTTCTGGTCCATACCTGATTGCGCAACGTGGTCGAACCACACTCGAACGAGTGTTGTTCGAACACCATTCCATGGCCGTTCGCGCATTGATCGAATGCGCGAAACCGGAATTACCCAGCGGTAGCGATCACTCTCCGAATACGGCGAGCCGAAGCATTCGGGAAAAGTCTGGGGAAAATCCCCGATGTTCCCGGACCGCCCCGGCCCGCCGAATATCCGCGGGGGTTTTCCCTCGAATCAGCGGGATCCGATCAATACAGTTTCCGGGCGCTCGCGGCGACCGGCACGTGCAGCACCGTCGGACCCGGTTCGGCCATCGCCGCGGGCAGCTCCCGCTTCAGCTCGTCGAGGTCCGACACCCGGCGGGCCGCACAGCCCATGCCGCGGGCGACCGAGACGAAGTCGATGCCGCCGAGCTCCACGCCGGGCAGCTTCCCGCCGTTCTCCGTCTCGCCGAGCACCCGCACCGCCGCGTACTCCTCGTTGTCCAGCACCAGCATCGTCAGCGGCGCCTGCTCCTTGGCCGCGGTCCACAGCGCCTGGATGCCGTACATGCTGGCGCCGTCGCCGATCAGGCCCAGCACCGGCCGGGACGGGGCGGCGAGCGCGGTGCCCACCAGCGCGGAGATCCCGTAGCCCAGCGAACCGCTGGCGCCCGCGTGGAAGTCCTGCTCCGGCGAGTCGAACGGCAGGTGCCGCTGGATCGTCTGCTTGTGCGTCGGCGCCTCGGTGACCACCACCGCGTTCTCCGGCAGCAGCTCGCGCACCAGGCTGATCACGTGGTCGGCGGCGGGCGGGGTGCTCAGCGGCGGCAGCTCCGGGCGCGACCAGCCCGGCGCGACCGGGCGGTCCGAGGGCGCCACCTCCGGCAGCAGCTGCCGCAGCGCCTGGGCCAGGCCCGCGTGCACGCCCCGCAGGTGCCGGGTGCGCGCCAGGATCTCCGGATCGTCGCTGATCACGAAGCCGCGCGGGTGCGGGTGCTCCGGTTCGCCGCGGTAGACGTGGTAGGTGAACGCGGGGGCGCCGAACACGGTGACCAGGTCGTGGTCCCGCAGCGCGGCGGCCACCGCGGGCTCGGCGGGCTGCAGGAACCCGGCGAACTGCGGGTGCGTCTCCGGGAACGAGGAGCGGGACACCATCGGCGAGATCCACACCGCGGCCCCGGTCCGCTCGGCCAGCTCCACCAGCTCGGCGACCGCGCCCGCCTCGATCACGGCGGGGCCGACGACGAACGCGGGCCGCTCGCAGTCGCGCAGCGCGGCGGCCAGCTCCGCGATGACGGCCGGGTCGGCGGCGGGCGGGGAGATCGGCTGCGGTGCGGACACCGGCTCGCCCGGCTCGTCCCAGTCGTCGGCGGGCACCGACAGGAACACCGGACCGCGGGGCGCCTGCATCGCCATCTGGTAGGCGCGGACCAGCGCCAGCGGCACGTCCGCGGCCCTGGCGGGCTCCAGCGACCACTTCACGTACGGCTTGGGGAACTGCGCGGCGTCGGTGGCGCCGAGGAACGGGTCGTGCGGCAGCAGCCTGCGGGTCTGCTGACCTGCGAGCACGATCATCGGGGTGCGGTTGCGGTAGGCGCCGAACACCGCGCCCAGCGCGTGCCCGAGCCCGCCCGCGGAATGCAGGTTGACCAGCACCGCGTTGCCCGTCTGCTGGGCGTAGCCGTCGGCCATCGAGGTCACCACGGACTCCTGGAGACCCAGCACGTAGCGGAAGTCGTCCGGCCACTGGTCCAGGAACGGGACCTCGGTCGTGCCGGGATTGCCGAACACGGTCGTCAGGCCGAGCTCGCGCATCAGGCCCCGCGTGACGTCGCGCACGGTCGGCATGTCAGCTGCCTCCATCACCATTCTCCTCAGCCGGTCCGGACATTCCCGTATTTCCCTCAAATACGCGAAAAACCGTCTACGAGCCGCGCAGGACTACGCCGAGACCCGATGCAATTACTTTTCGTCACCAGGCACGAGATCACCTTGACACGCTCGGGTAAGTGCGATTCCAATCCTATTGCAGCCTGTTATGCAGGCCCGACGTGGGCTTCCGGCGCCACCCCGCTCGGCTAGCTTCGTTCCACCGTTCCGCACCCGCTCGCCCCGAGGAGGCACCCCCGCATGCCGAGCAGACCGACCGGATCCGCACCACGTGGAGCTCGGCGGCGCGTCGTTCGCGCGCTGCTGTCCATCGCCACGATCGGCGTCTCGACGTTCGCCCTGAGCGGTTGCGGCCTGCTCAGCGGTGCCGGCGGGTCGAGCGATGGCGGCAACGGCACGCTGGAGAAGACCACCGTCGTCGTGGGCTCGCTGCCCGCCCTGTCGCAGGCCCCGATCGCGGTGGCGCAGGCGAAGGGCTACTTCGCGGAGGAAGGCCTCACCGTCAAGGTGCAGCCGGTGTCGGACGGTCCGGCGGCGCTGACCTCGCTGATCTCCGGGCAGAACGACGTGAGCCTCGGCAGCTACACGGCGCCGATCAAGGCGCAGGCCACCGGTGCCGCCGACCTCAAGATCGTCAGCGAGATGATGATCTCGGTGCCGAACAACATGAACATCATGGTGCTGCCCGGCTCCAAGATCAAGAAACCGGAGGACCTCGCCGGCGCCAAGATCGCCATCAGCGCGCCGGGAGCCATCACCGACATCGGCACCAAGGCCGCGCTGCAGGACCGGGGCATCAACGTCGCCGACGACCAGTTCGTGCGCTTCGGCTTCCCCGACATGCTGCCCGCGCTGCAGAACGGCCAGATCGACGCCGCGGTGATGACCGAACCGTTCATCACCCAGGCCGCCAAGAACGCCGGTGCCGTGTCCATCATGGACGCCTTCTCCGGCGGGACCGCGGACTTCCCGGTGGCGGGCGCCGTCACCACCTCGAAGTTCGCCGAGGAGAACCCGAACACGCTGCAGGCCTTCCAGCGCGCCGTGCACAAGGCGCAGGTCACCGGTCAGAACCGCGCCGAGGTCACACCGCTGCTGCCCCAGTTCGCCAAGATCACCCCGGAGCTCGCGCCGATCGTGGAACTCGGCAAGATCCCCACCTCGATGGACGCCGCCCGGCTGCAGCGCGTCGCGGACCTGATGGTGCGGTTCGGCCAGCTCGACAAGCCCGTCGATGTCGCCGAAATGCTGGTCCAGCCGCCGCCGTTCGACGATGATTCGGACGGTGGTGCGTGATCGCGCACCGCTAGTCAGCTCGAGCCGGATTCGCCGGCGGCCGGGGCGGGCCGCCGGCGAATCGCTGTCCGGCCCCGGTTCCGCCCCGGCGAGGAGGCCCGGCCATGAGCGCTGCTCGACCACCCCGACGGTTAACGACCCGGCGCGGACTGCTCGCCGCCGCGGGATCGGCCGCCCTGCTCGCCACCGGTGGCTGCGGACTGCTCGGCGGCAGCCGGGTCAGCGGCTCCAACGACAAGGTGGAGCGGGCCACCATCCGGGTCGGGACGCTGCCCACCACCGAGTACGCCCCGCTGGCGCTGGCCGTGCGGCGCGGCTACTTCCAGCACGAGGGCCTCCAGGTGGAGATCGTCACCGCCACCGACGGCAGCGCCGCGCTGAGCAGCCTCATCGGCGGCGACTACGACGTCGCGCTGAGCAGCTACGTCCCGCTGCTCACCGCGCAGGGGCGGGGCGCCGCCGACCTGCGGATCGTCGCCGACGCCGGAGCGGCGGCGCCCGGCACCGCGGTCGTCATGGTCCCGGCGGACTCACCGGTGCGCGATCCCGCCGAGCTCGCCGGGAAGGTCATCGGCGTCAGCGCGATCGGCACCGTCTCCGACCTGCTGGTGAAGGCCGGGCTGAGCACCCGCGGCGTCGCCGTGCGGGACGTGCGGCTCGTCCCGATCTCGTTCCCGAACATGCCCGCGGCGCTCGCGCAGGGACGGCTGGACGCGGCGCTGCTCACCGAACCGTTCATCACCATCGCCACCCGCGAGGGCAGCGCCCGCACCCTGTTCGACTCCGCGGTCGGGCCCGCCGAGGGGCTGCCGCTGAGCGGCTACGGGGCGACCGCCCGGTTCGTGCAGGACAACCCGCGCACGCTCGCCGCGTTCCAGCGCGGCCTCACCCGCGCCACGCTGGAATCCCGGGACCGGCGGGTCGTCGAGCCGCTGCTGCCGGACGTCGCCCGGATCTCGCCGGAGGTCGCCGCCGAGACGAAGCTCGTCGAGTTCCACACCGTGCCGGACGGGGCGCAGGTGCAGCGGGTCGCCGACCTGATGCACCGCTTCGGCTTCCTGGACCGGCCGCTGGACGCGAGCAGCATGATCGCCGCGCACCCCTGATCCGAGGGCGCCGGGCCGTTCCCGGCGCCGGACCGGCCGTTCGTCCGGCGCCGACCGGGCCGATCACCCCACACCGACCGGACCGATCACCCGACGCCGGACCGGGCCGAACGCCCGGCGCCGGACCGGGCCGAACGCCCGGCACCGGAAAAGGTGTGGCACCGCCCGGCCCTCCGGCTGGAGGATGAGCGCGCGCCGGGGAACGGCGCACCGACACGAACCACGGGCGGGCGACCACACGCGATGAACACCGGCTGGACCACCACTCCCCTCACCGCCGAACTGCTGCGCGGCGTCCTCGAACTGGAACCGACCGAGCGCGGGCTGCGGCCGCACCGGCTGCCCCGCTGGGCCCGCGAGCAGTGCACCGACCTGCAGCTGTCCATGGTCGAAGCGGAGACCGCGGGCGTGCGGCTGGCCTTCCGCACCGCGGCCACCGCGATCGAGCTGGAGACCGTGCCCACCAAGCGGGGCATGGCGGGCGCCCCACCCCGGCCGGACGGCTGCTACGACCTGCTCGTCGACGGCGAACTGCTCGCCCGCACCACCGTGCCCGAGGGCGACCGGATGGTCCTGGACCCGGCGACCGGCACCGCCGACGTGCAGCCCGGGCCCAGCGGCACCGCCCGCTTCACCGGACTGCCCGCCGGGGACAAGGACGTCGAGATCTGGTTGCCGCACAACGAGATGACCCAACTCGTCGCGCTGCGCACCGACGCCCCCGTCGCACCCGCCGCCGACCGCGGCCGACCGGTGTGGCTGCACCACGGCAGTTCGCTGAGCCACGGGTCGAACGCCACCGAACCCACCTCGACCTGGCCGGTGCGCGCCGCGCTGCTCGGCGGCGTCGAGCTGATCAACCTGGGGCTCGGCGGCAGCGCGCTGCTCGACCCGTTCACCGCGCGCACCATGCGCGACACCCCGGCCGACCTGCTCAGCGTCAAGATCGGCATCAACCTGGTGGGCGGGGACCTGATGCGGCTGCGCGCGTTCACGCCCGCGGTGCACGGTTTCCTGGACACCCTCCGGGACGGGCATCCGGACGCGCCGCTGCTGGTGATCTCGCCGCTGCACTGCCCCATCCACGAGGACACGCCGGGGCCGGGCGCGGTGGATCTCAGCACCGGGGTGCTGAAGTTCCGCGCCACCGGTGATCCGGCGGAGCGGGCGCAGGGGAAGCTGACGCTGCGGGTGGTGCGGGACGAGCTGGCGCGGATCGTGCGGCAGCGGTCGGCGGCGGACCCGAACCTGCGGTACCTCGACGGCGAGGAGCTCTACGGCCCCGCCGACTACGCCGAACTGCCGCTGCCGGACGAGCTGCACCCGGACACCGCCGCGCACCTGCGCATCGCGGACCGCTTCGCCGAGCGGGCCACCGCCCCCGACGGCTTCTTCACCGCCAGGTGAATGGCCCATCCGCCCAACGGGGCTGGGCGGATGGGCCATTCACCTGGTCAGTAGAGGTGGCGCTGTTCCGCGGCCACGTGGACGTGGAGCAGGCGGGGGCCCGGTTCGGCGCGGGCCAGCGCCTCGTCCAGCTCCTGCGGAGTGCGGATGGTGTCGGCCGGGCAGCCGAGGCTGCGGGCCAGCGCGGCGAAGTCGGTGCCGCCCAGCTCCACCCCGGGCAGCTTGCGCCCGCCACCGGCCGCGCCGAGCACGGCGACGGCCGCGTAGCGGGCGTTGTCCAGGATCACGAAGGTGACCGGCGCCTGCTCCCGCACCGCCGACCACACCGCCTGGATGCCGTACATGCTGGACCCGTCGCCGAGCAGCGCCAGCACCGGCCGCGACGGGTCGGCGATCGCGGCCCCCACCGCGGCACCGACGGCGTAGCCCAGCGACCCGGAGGCGCAGGCGAAGAACCCGCCGTCGCGGGAGGTGATCGGGAAGTGCTCGTGCAGGTCGTTGCGGTGGCTCGGCGCCTCCTCCACCACCACGGCGTCCGCGGGCCAGGCCGCGCGCACCCGGGAGAGCACGTACGCGGGCGGCAGCGGGGTCGCGGGTTCCGGCGACTCGGGCCGGGCGCACGGTTGCGGTTCGGGCCGCCACTGCGCGGCTCCGGCCAGCTCGGCGACGCGGCGCACCGCGTGCGCGACGGACCCCAGCACTCCCCTGCCGCGCCGGGCGCGGGCGAGCACGTCCGGGTCGTCGTGCACCAGGAACATCTCGGGCAGCTCGTCGACGGCCTCGCCCCGGTACACGTGGTACGTGAACGCGGGAGCGCCCCACACCACCACCAGGTCGTAGGCGGCGAGCTCGGCGGCCAGCAGCCGTCGTTCCGGCTGCAGGAATCCGGCGAACCGCGGGTGGTCCTCCGGGAACGAGCAGCGCGCCGACAGCGGCGCCACCCACACCGCGGCCCTGGTGCGCTCGGCGAGTTCCACCAGCTCCGGCACGGCGCCCTCGTGGTCCACGGCCGGGCCGACGACGAACGCCGGGCGGGCGCAGCCGTCGAGGGCGGCGGCGAGTTCGGCGAGCACCGCCGGATCGGGCGCCGGGTTCGGGGTGTCCGGGCGGACGGGCACCGGTGCGCCGGGCTGGTCCCAGTCGTCGGCGGGGATGGAGACGAACACCGGCCCCTGCGGCGCGGTCACGGCCAGCCGGTGCGCGCGGGCGAGCGCGGCGGGCACGTCGGCGGCGCTCGCCGGTTCGCAGCTGTGCTTCACGTACGGCCGGGGGAAGGTGGCCGCGTCGGTGGCGCCGAGGAACGGCTCGTCGAACAGCAGCGTCCGGGTCTGCTGCCCGGCGGTGACGATCATCGGAGTGCGGTTGCGGTAGGCGGTGAACACCGAGCCCAGCGCGTGCCCGACGCCGCCCGCCGAGTGCAGGTTCACCAGCACCGGTGCCCGCCGCGACTGGGCGTACCCGTCGGCCATCGCGACCACCACGGATTCCTGCAGCCCGAGCACGTAGCGGAAGTCGTCCGGCCAGCCGGTGAGGAACGGGACCTCGGTGGTGCCGGGATTCCCGAACACGGTGGTCAGCCCCAGTTCGCGCAGCAGGTCCCGCGTGACGTCCCGGACCGTCCGCTCGTCCATCCCCACCTCCCGGTTCGGTGTCCGCGATCAGCCCAGCACACCGGCGCGCACCGGTCCAGGCTCAGCGGGTCAGCTTGAAGCAGAAGGTCTTGGCCGGGGCGGTGAAGACCGAGTAGTTCGCAGTTCCCTCCGGGCAGGCGGACTCGCCCGCGGTGGTGTCGGTGGCGCCGACGACCTCGACGTCGGCCTTCGGGCTGCCGCACGGCACCTTGGTGTCGATGCCGGTCGGGATGGTGGCGCCCGCGCTGCTCGCGCCGGGCACCCGCTGGCAGTCGCCGACGACGACGTCCGGGACCAGGCACAGCCGGGTGCCGCCCCGGGCGATCTCGGAGTAGTCGCCGTCGCAGGCCTGGTCGTTCTGCTTGACCTGCACGATCCGGTGGTCGGAGTCGGCGGTGCCGCAGGCGGTGGTCTCGTAGGCGAAGGTCCGCTCGGAGTCGTCGGTGACGGCGACGCACTGGCCCACCTGGGGGGCCGCCTCGCCCAAGCCGACCTGCGCCGGGACGAGGGCGCCGAGCAGCAGCAGGGCCCCGCACCCGAGCCCGGCGCCGAGCAGCCCGCGCCTGCGCTTCGGCGGCGCGCCGGAAGCCGGGATCGAGGTGGGCCGCGGCCGGGCCTGGTCGGGCTGCGGCAGGCCGGGCCTGGTCGGCACCGGCCCCGCCGGGGCGGACGAGGACCGGCCGGGCGGGACTTGGTCGGAAGCGGACCCGCCGGACAGGACTTGGCCGGACAGGACTTGGCCGGAAGAGGGCTGGTCGGCCGGGAACCGGTCGGATGTGGCTGGCCCGGACGGAACCTGACCGGACGAGGGTCGGCCGGACGGGGTTGGGCCGTACGAGAACCCGCCGGGCAGGACCTGGTCGGACGGGATCTGGTCGGACGGGATCTGGCCGGACGGGATCTGGCCGGACGGGATCTGGCCGGACGGGATCTGGCCGGACGGGATCTGGCCGGACGCGAAAGGCCCGCCCGCCGCCATCCCGAAGGCGAGCTGCCCGAGCGGCGGCTCCACCGGCGCGAACCCCGGCAGCGGGCCGCCGTACTGCATGCTCCCGTACCGCCGGCCCTGCTCGGCGCGGTCCTGCTCGACATGGTCCTGCTCGCCAGGAACCTGCGCGCCGGGTGCTCGCTCGCCTGAGTCCCGCTCACCGCGGTCCCGCTCGCGGTGGTTCTGCCAGTCGTGGTCCCGCCAGTCGTGGTCCTGCCAGCCCGGGTACTGCTGGTCCGGCTGGGACGAGA